>CAZEFG010000228.1:0-4343 GCA_964511355.1 uncultured Iamiaceae bacterium | reverse complement strand
AGACGGTCGGAATCCCGTACTCAGCGGCGAACCACGACTCCCAGTAGGTGGCTTCGCCGCGTGAATCACAAACCCGGAGGATCCACAGCTTGTCGCCGTGCTCTTGGTTGATCCGCACCCGCACGCCGGGCGACATCTCCCCCGCCCGCGAGCTGCGTTCGCTCATCGCTTGGCCGACGCGATAGCCACGATCGGCGCGGTACATCAGGTAGACCACGTATCGGCCAGGACCGAGGTCGGTGCTGACCGGAAGCATGTGTTGTGGCGTGCCGGTGAGCGTGACCTCGCCGGCGCGGACCGTGTACACCCGGCCCTGGTAGCGGCGGACCGGTGCTTGGTCGACCAGTCCCGGGCGGAGCCGACCGCTGCCATCGGCGCCCAGAACCACGTCGCCAGCACGAATCTGTTCGATGGGCCGATGACCCTGGTCGGTGGCGATCATCGTGCCGGGCAAAAGACATTGGTCGCTGTCGCCCACGACGGCGATGTTGCGGTGGTCGGACGCCAGCGCGACGACCATCTCGTTCTGGACCTTGTTGGTGTCTTGGTATTCGTCGACGAGGATGTGCTTGAAGCGGCGCTGGTAGTACTCGAGCACCTCTGGGAACTGGCGGAACAGCTTCACCGTGTTGAGCAACAGATCGTCGAAGTCCATGGCACCGGCCCGGAGAAGGCGGGCCTGGTACTCGGTGAACACGTCGGCGATGCGCTTCTCGAACACCACCTGGGCCCGCGCCGCGTAGTCGGCGGCGTCGAGGCCGTCGTTCTTGGCTGCCGAGATGGTGGCGTGTACCTGCCGGGGCGGGAAGCGCTTGGAGTCGATGTTGAGGTCGCGCAACACGTAGGTGACGAGGCGCACAGCATCGGCCTGGTCGTAGATCGTGAACGACGACGGGAAGCCCAGCCGGTCGGCGTCGCGGCGCAGGATACGCACACACGCCGAGTGGAAGGTCGAGACCCACATCTTGTGCGCCACCGGGCCCACGAGCCGGGCGACCCGCTGCTTCATCTCGGCGGCGGCCTTGTTGGTGAAGGTGATGGCGAGGATCTCGAAGGGCGAGACGTGATCGTCGGCGATGAGGTGGGCGATGCGGGCGGTGAGCACCCTGGTCTTGCCCGACCCCGCGCCAGCCACCACCAGCAAGGGGCCGTCGCGGTGGGTGACGGCGTCGTGCTGGGCGGGGTTGAGGCCTTGGAGGAGGTCGTTGGCGGGGCTCGGCACGCCTTCGTCGAACGGATCAGACATCGTGTCTTTGATCGTACCGGTGCCCACCGACAGCGGGTTTGGCCACTTCCGGCACCGCTCCCTCTCTGACCACACGCGGCGCGTTCTGTGTCGATCCAGAACCATCTCAGGCACCCAAATCGCCACAAGTCGTGACGCGCCAGTAAACCGTAACCATGACCACACCGTTCAGGTTCGGAATCCAAGCGGGCGGCCCCGCCGACGCACGCGGGTGGGCTGAGCTCGCCCGCAAGGCCGAAGACCTAGGCGTCTCGACCTTCACGATGGCCGACCACCTCGACGACCAGCTCGGCCCCATCGCCGGTTTGATGGCCGCGGCGGCCGCCACCACCACGCTGCGGGTGGGGGCCCTGGTGTTCTGCAACGACTACCGCCACCCGGTTGTCCTGGCCAAGGAAGCAGCGACAATCGACGTGCTCTCCGGCGGTCGGCTGGAACTCGGGATCGGCGCCGGTTGGATGACGAGCGACTACGAGCAAAGCGGCATCGCCCTCGACCCAGCGGGCACACGGATCGACCGGCTGGAGGAGGCCCTCGCCGTCATCGGCGGACTCTTCGCCGACGGCCCGGTCACCCACCACGGCCGCCACTACCAGGTCACCGATCTGGAGGGCACGCCCAAGCCCGTCCAGCAGCCGGGACCCCCGATCCTGATCGGCGGCGGCGGCAAGCGGGTCCTTTCGCTCGCTGCCCGCCGGGCCGACATCGTTGGCATCAACGTCAACCTCGCAGGCGGAGTGATCGACGCCAGCGTCGGACCCGACGCCACCCTTGAGGCCACCGACGAAAAGATTGCCTGGGTGCGGGAGGCCGCCGGCGGCCGGTTCGACCAGATCGAGCTGCAGGTGCGGGTTCATCTGGCCACCATCACCGACGACCGCGACGGGCTCGCCGCGGCCATGGGGCCGGCGCTGGGTCTCTCACCCGAGGCGGCGCTCGCCAGCCCTCATGCCCTGGCCGGCACCGTCGACCAGGTGGTCGAGCAACTCCAGGAACGTCGCGATCGATGGGGCATCAGCTACATCGGCCTCAGCGCCGACAGCCTCGATGAGATGGCCCCGGTAATCGAGCGCCTCGCCGGCACCTGACGGTCCCAACCGGAGCATGGGGAAGTACACGACCGCATAGGATCGCCAGCTTCCCCAAGGCGAGAAAGGGGCAGGGGCAGGGGCAGGGGCAGGGCCCGGGGCAGGTGGCCGGGGCCGCGCAACGTTTGCTGCCTAGGTCACTCCCACTCGATGGTGCCGGGGGGCTTGGACGTGATGTCGTAAGCCACCCGGTTGATGCCCGGGACCTCGTTGATGATCCGGCTCGACAGCTTCTCGAGAAGGTCGTAGGGAAGTCGGGCCCAGTCGGCGGTCATGGCATCGTCGCTGGTGACCGCCCGCACGATGATGGGGTGGCCATAGGTGCGTTCGTCGCCCATGACTCCCACCGAGCGAACGTCGGCCAGCAGTACGGCGAAACCCTGCCAGATCTCGCGGTCGAGGCCGGCCTTGTGGATCTCTTCGCGCACGATGGCGTCGGCCTTGCGCAACAGGTCGGCCCTCGACGGAGTGACCTCGCCGATGATGCGCACACCCAGGCCCGGCCCGGGGAACGGCTGACGCCAGACGATCTCTTCGGGAAGACCCAGCTCTTCGCCCACCCGCCGGACCTCGTCCTTGAACAAGGTCCGGAGCGGCTCGATCAGCTCGAACTCCATGTCGTCGGGCAAGCCGCCGACGTTGTGGTGCGACTTGATCTTGGCCGCGTCGGGCGTGCCGGATTCGATGACGTCGGGATACAACGTCCCCTGCACCAGGAACTTGGCGTCGGACAGCCCCGCCGCGGCGGGCTCGAACTCACGAATGAATCGCTCGCCGATGGCCTTTCGCTTCTCTTCGGGATCGGTGAGTCCCTCTAGGCGCTTGAAGAAGCGGTCGGCGGCCCGCACATGGATGAGCTCGATGCCCTGGTGGCGCTGGAAGGTCTCGACCACCTGCTCGGACTCGCCGAGCCGCATGAGGCCCGTGTCGACATAGACGCAGGTGAGCTGCGAGCCGATGGCCTTGTGCACCAGCGCCGCCGCCACCGCCGAGTCGACCCCGCCCGACAGGCCACAGATCGCCCGCCCGTCGCCCACCTGCTGACGGATGGCCTCGACCTGCGACTCGATGATGGACGACATGGTCCAGGTGGGACGGCAGTCGGCGACGTCGTAGAGGAAGTGCTTGAGCTGTTCCTGGCCCAGGGGGGTGTGGGCGACCTCGGGGTGGTACTGCACACCCATGATGCGGCGCTCGGCCGATTCGAACGCCGCCACCGGCGTCTCGGGGGTGGCAGCGGTGATCTTGAAGCCGTCGGGCGCACTGGTGATCGAGTCGAAGTGGCTCATCCACACCGACTGCTGCTCCGGCTGGTCGTGGCCGAACAGCACCGATTCACCGGTGACCGACAGGTCGGTGCGTCCGTACTCGCCCTTGCCGGTACGGCTGACCTCGCCTCCCAGGTCGCGGGCAATGAGCTGCGCGCCGTAACAGATTCCGAAGATGGGGACACCGAGGTCGTAGATGGCTGGATCAACACCCGGGGCACCGTCGACGTGGACCGACTTGGGGCCGCCACTGAACACGATGGCGGCAGGACCGCGATCGGCGACCTCGGCCGCGGTGACGGTGTGGGGCACGATCTCGGAGTAGACGTGAGCTTCACGGACCCGCCGGGCGATCAGCTGGGCGTACTGGGCGCCGAAGTCGACGACCAGAACCGTGTCGTACTGCTCGGACGAAACGGGCGAGGGTGGGTTTGTATGGGTCACCGATCAGGTCCGGTAGTTGGGTGCTTCTTTGGTGATGACCACGTCGTGGGGGTGGCTCTCACGGAGGCTGGCGGGGGTGATGCGGATGAAGCGTCCGTCGTTCTGGAGTTGGATGATCGAGCGGGCGCCGCAATAGCCCATGGCCTGGCGCAGACCACCAACGAACTGGTGCAACACCGGAGCGATCGGGCCTTTGTATGGCACCCGGCCCTCGATGCCCTCGGGGACCAGCTTGCCGCTGTCGACCGAGCCCTGGAAGTAGCGGTCCTTGGAGAACGACCGGCCCTGCATGGCGCC
>CAZEFG010000227.1:0-4393 GCA_964511355.1 uncultured Iamiaceae bacterium | reverse complement strand
ACCCATTCCCTGGCGGAATGGATTCTGGGTATTGGCATCGATGACGCCGTCGAGGTGGGACACGACGATTGGGCGGCTCTGACCGAGCCCATTGGCGGACTCACCCTCACCAACCCCGACGAGCTCGCCGGTCCTGACGGGGTGGTGTTCCCCGCTGGCGAGATAACCCTGGCGCCCGACGAGGTAGGGTCGTACCTGGCGTGGTTGGGTCCGAGCGAGGTACCGCTCAACCGGCTGTTGCGCCAGGAGCTGGTTTGGGAAGCGTGGCTGGCAACGGTGGGCGACAACCCCGACGACGTCGAGTTTGCGGGCGAACAAGATCGAGGGCTGGCTCGATTCGTCCCCGCGATTGCCCGGGGTAACCACCGCACGGCGACGCTGCCGGTAACTCCCATTCCCGTTGCCGAAGGTGATTCCCCGGTATTCGAGGCGGTGCCCGACGCCGTGGCCAGGCTGGTCGCCGAGTTGGTTCCCTTCCCGGCCGGGGCGCGTCCGGGCGAGCGGCCTCTCGTGAGGGTCCTCGACGCGTCGGGCAGGGTCCAGGTTCACGCCAGCGCGCCTCGTCAGGTGGCCCTGGGCGGAGGACAAGTCGTGATGATCGGCAACGCAGAGGAGTTCGGCGCCGCCACCACCGAGGTGCTGTTGGCCGACGAAACTTTCCGACCTGTCGCCGAGTCCGTGGTAGAGGCACTCGGGGTAGGTAGCGTGCAAGTCGTCGAATACATCGACGAGAGTGCCGATCTGATCGTGTTGATCGGCCTCGACTATTCACCCCACCGTTAGCCACAAGCTCCGGTCGCTCCGTAGGGGTGCCGGTTCCTTCCACCGAGGTTTGCCGCCATCGACACGTCGACCGCACCCATCACCGAGACCACCGAGTGGGCATTGCTCGCTGCTCGCGCCGCCGACAGCAAGGGCGGCTCCGACACGGTGGTGCTCGCCGTGGGCGACATCCTCGCCATCACCGACGCCTTCGTCATCACCAGCGCAGGCAACGCACGTCTGGTCCGCACCCTGGTGCAGGAGATCGAACGCCAGATCACCGAGGCCGGCGGTCCCAAGCCTCGGCGGGTCGAAGGCCTTGACCAGCTCGAATGGGTTCTGATCGACTACGGCGCCTTCGTGGTGCACGTCTTTGCCGAGGAGACTCGGAGCTTCTACGAGCTCGAGCGGCTCTGGGCCGATGTCCCGCGCCTCGCCTGGGCATCCTCGGCTGAGTAACGCCCCCCTGATCAGGCAGTGTCGGGATTCTGGGTCCAGTCCCGGTCAGGGGCCAGATAGATCAGGGGCACGCTCATAATGCTGACTGCAGCCTTGATCGCGAGGTTCACCAGGAAGATGTCCCACACGGTGGCCCACGGCAGGGTGAGCGGATGCTCGGAGAGGCCAGGCAACGCACCGAAGGCCAGGACGGCGAAGGCCACGTTGTCGATGGGTACCGACACGGCGTTGCTGGCCAGGACTCGTGCCCATTGGTGGCGGGTGGTGATCCTGTGGACGAACCAGTGGTAGACCTCGGTGTCGACGAGCTGGCTGGCCACCTCAGCGATGATCGACGCGATGGTGATGCGCCACAGTGGAGCTAGAACGGCGGCGAACTCGGGACCGAGATCGAAGCTGGCGTCGGTGGGGAAGTTGGCGGCCCAGGCCAGGTAGGCGGCCATGAACAGGTTGAGCCCGGCGGCGGTGAGCACCACCGTCCGGGCTGCGCGCCGGCCGAGCGTCTTGTGGATCACGTCGCGCACGGTGAAGGTGATCGGGTAGATCCAGGTGCCCATGTCGACGGCTCGCCCGCCCACCACGCCGATCTTGAGGCTGGCGATGTCGGCCAGGAGCTGGGCGCCGACGTAGACGCCTACCGCGGCTATCGAGACTCGTGTGACGGGCGAAAGGATGCGCTCGGGTCGCGGCGCGGCCGTGGTCTCGCCGCCGTCGAGAGTGCTCATGCTGGCCTCCGGTTTTGGTCAGGCGGGTAGTCCGGTACCGCCGTGGGCAGGGCTTCCAGAGTGTCACACCCCCTGGGGATGATGGACACCTTGCTGGCAGGGGGCCGGCCCGGAGAGGCGGCGCGATGACCGACTACGACGAACCCACCGAAACCGACACGTGCTCTACCTGTTGGTACCTGTCGATGGAGTCCCCCGAGCCCCGTCGCTATGCGATGGCGCCCTCAAGATCGGGCGGATGGAAGGGCTGGGCCATGGGGCTCGCCAATCTGTTCCGCCGCATCGGCGACGATCCACTCCAGGTGTTCATCGTCCAACAGCCAGAGGTGAGCGATCGGTACCTGCAGGGCCTGATCGGTCATGGCCTGGCATGGGTCGAGGTGAGCAGCAACCACTACCTCACCGGCTCTTCGCGGCTGACCGTGGCCAACGAACGCCAGCTGCTGGCGCTCGGCTGGCAGCCGCCCTCACCAGCGAACGTCGCGCGGGGCCTGCCCAACAACTGGTGGCGTCCGATAGTCAACGGCGAGTGGCCTCAGCTGGCCTGTCTGCTCGCTACCACCGCCGCCACGGCGGTCGAGTTCAGCGAACACGAGCTCGTCGAACTCAAGACCTTCACCGCCGCCAATCCGTGCCGCGCCTGCGCCTGGGGCGACGACCTCTCGGAGTGGAGCTAAAGGGAATCGAACCCTTGACCTCTTCCATGCCATGGAAGCGCTCTACCAACTGAGCTATAGCCCCGAGTGGAAGGAGAACTCTACAACATGAAGCCACGCTCTCAGCAAGCTGGTAGCCGGTTCGATGTCCCGGATCCTCCAAGTCTGGCGGATAGGTCGCCCTCGGAGGTTGGCGCTGTGGCCGAACGCGAGGTCGCATGTGCGCTGGCTCGTGCGGGCCACGGCGTCTATGTCCCGATGTTCATGCCGCACGGGCGGGTCGACCTCGTCGCGGAGATCGACCATCACCTCGTTCGGGTCCAGGTCAAGTCAGCTCGTCTGGTTGGTGACGTCGTGAACTTCCGGTCATGCAGCAATACGTCGAACCTGCCGCGGGCCTACCAGGGCGAGGTTGACGCGTTCGGTGTCTTCTGCCCGGATCTCGGTACCTCCTACCTGGTACCGATAGCCGACGTGCCCGACAGAACATGCAGCCTTCGCCTCGCCCCCCCCGAAGAATGGTCAGCAGCGGGGGATTCGCTGGGCCGGGGCATACCTCATCGGCGGCGAATGCCAGGAAGGGCCCATGTAGCGGCGTCGAGGTGGTGAACGGGTTCGGGAGGGCATGGGCCGCCTAAGTACCATGCGGGCCATGACCGACAGCTATGAACCCGGGCCGATCGAAGCTAAGTGGCAGCAGCGCTGGCTCGACTCGGGGATGTACGAGGTCGACAACGACGATCCTCGTCCTCCGCACTACGTGCTGTCGATGTACCCCTATCCCAGCGGAGCGGCGCACATGGGCCACGTCCGCAACTACACCTTCGGCGATCTCATCGTGCGGTATCGCACCATGCTGGGCCACGCCGTGCTGTCGCCGATCGGGTTCGATTCGTTCGGGCTTCCGGCCGAGAACGCCGCCATCCGCACCGGCGAGCATCCCCGGCCCTTCACCGATGCCCGCATCGAGGAGCTGTCGTCGTCGCTGCGCCGAATCGGGGCGGTGTACGACTGGCGGCGCACCGTCAAGAGCCACGACCCCGACTACATCCGCTGGACGCAGTGGATCTTCCTGCGGTTCCTCGAAGCCGGGTTGGCCTACCGGGCCGAGGCGCCGGTGAACTGGTGCCCCGGCTGCCAAACGGTGCTGGCCAACGAGCAGGTCATGGCCGACGGGACCTGCGAGCGCTCCGGCGATTTGGTCGAGAAGCGCAACCTCGAGCAGTGGTTCTTCAAGATCACCGACTACGCCCAGCAGCTGCTCGACGACCTCGACGATCTCGACTGGCCCGAGCGGGTCAAGACGATGCAGCGGAACTGGATCGGCCGGTCAGAGGGCGCCGAGTTCGCCATGGGAGTCGTTGACGCCGACGGGACTCCCCATCCCGACGGGCACACCTTCCGTGTATTCACCACCCGGCCCGACACCAGCTTCGGAATGACCTTTGCGGTGCTGTCACCCGAGCATCCCCTCGTCGCCCAGATCACGACCGAGGATCGACGGGCCGAGGTCGAGGCCTTCGTCGCCGAGGTCCGTACCCGCAGCGACATCGACCGCCTCGGTACTGATGGCCCCATCGACAAGCGCGGCACCTTCACCGGCGCCTACGCCTTCAATCCTTTCACCAGCCAGCCGGTTCCGATCTACATCGCCGATTACGTGCTGATGACCTACGGAACCGGCGCCATCATGGCCGTGCCTGGCGAAGACCAGCGGGACTGGGATTTTGCAACCAGCCACGGCCTGCCCATCATCCGCACCGTCCAGCCTGAAGAGGGCTGGGAGGGCGA
>CAZEFG010000226.1:0-4404 GCA_964511355.1 uncultured Iamiaceae bacterium | reverse complement strand
CGGTAGAGGTCGGCGGTGCGGGCGGCGATCTCGGGCCAGGCGAAGTGTTCGAGCACCCGACGGCGGCCGGCGGCGCCCATTGCTCGCGCCGCAACGGGATCGGCGAGCAGCGAGTCGATCCGTTCCGCCAGATCGACGGCGAAGCGACCGGGGTCGGCCGGGGTTCCGTAGGGGTCATCCCCGGGTTCGAAGGCCACGAGATGGCCCATCTCGCCGTCGACGACGATCTCGGGTATCCCCCCGACGGCGGAGGCCACCACTGGCGCCTCGCACGCCATCGCCTCCACGTTGATCAGGCCAAACGGCTCGTAGATCGACGGACACACGAAAACTGAGGCGTGCGACATGAGCTGGACGACCGCCTCGCGAGGGAGCATGTCCTCGATCCAGACGACGCCCCCTCGTTGCCGCTGTAGCTCGCCGACCTTGGCCCGAAGCTCAACGCCAAGTTCGGCCGTGTCGGGCTGCCCGGCGGCCAAGACCACCTGCGCTTCGTGATCGAGCCTGGCCACCGCATCGAGCAGGTGGCTGATCCCCTTCTGGCGGGTGACCCGTCCGACGAACAACAGGTACGGGCGGCCGGGGTCGACGCCGTTGGCCACCAAGTGTTCGACGCCAGGGTCGGGCCTGTATCGGTCGGTGTCGACACCGTTGTGGATGACGTGGACGCGGGCGGGATCTAGCTCGGGGTAGGCCGAAGCCACATCGGCCGCCATGCCCGCGGAGACCGCGATTACGGCATCGGCAGACCCCAGACCCGTCCGTTCGCACCACGACGACACGGCGTAACCGCCCCCCAGCTGCTCGGACTTCCAGGGGCGCAGCGGCTCGAGGCTGTGGCAGGTGGCCACGTGGGGCACGCCGTGGATGAGCTTGGCCAGATGTCCGGCGAGGTTGGCGTACCAGGTGTGCGAGTGGACGAGATCGACGCCCTCGACCCCTGCCGCCATGGCCAGATCTACCGAGATGGTGCCGAGCGCCGCGGCATGGGGCGTAGAGGCTGATAGCGCGTCCCAAGGCTCGTAGCTCGCGGCGACCAACGGAGAGGAACGGGGCGCCCCGAACGCATGGACCTCGATGTCGATCCCCGAGAGCACATCGAGATGTCGGGCAAGGTGCTCGATGTGGACCCCCGCGCCGCCGTAGACCTCAGGCGGGAACTCCCTGGTCAACAGCGCGACCTTCATCGAACGTCCATGGTCAAGGCTCGGGCGAGGTCAGGTGGGGATGGTCTGGTGCTTGCCGATGACGACCACGCCGTTCTCCGACACCGTGAACTGCTCGGCGTCGCGGACCGGGTCGACACCGATCTGAGCACCGGGCGGAACGATGACGCTCTTGTCGATGATGGCCCGCTTCACCACGGCGCCGGCACCGATCCGGGCGTCGTGCATGATCACCGAATCCTCGACGAGCGCTCCGGCGTCGACGAACACGTTGGGTGAGATGACCGACCGACGCACGGTCCCACCCGAAACAATGGCACCGGCGCACACGATCGAGTTGACCGCCATTCCGGTTCGACCCTCGTCGTCGAGCACGAACTTGGCGGGCGGAAGAGACCCGATAGAGGTGAGGATCGGCCACTCGCGGTTGTAGAGGTTGAACACCGGGTGTACCGCCACCAACTCCATGTGAGAGTCGTAGAAGGCGTCGAGGGTGCCGACGTCGCGCCAGTAGGCTCGGTCGCGGTCGGTCGCACCGGGTACGGCGTTGTAGGTGAAGTCGTAGTAGTGCGCCTCCCCCGTCTCGACCAGCAGCGGGATGATGCTCCCGCCGATATCGTGCGCGGACTGCGAATCGAGCGCGTCGGTGTTGAGGACCTCGAGCAGGGTGTCGGTGCTGAACACGTAGTTGCCCATCGACGCCAGGATGTGGTCCGGGTCGTCGGCCAGGCCCATGGCATCGGTCGGCTTCTCCTGGAAGCGGGCGATCCTGGTGCCCTCGCCCGCATCGAGCACTCCGAACTGGTCGGCCTGTTCGATGGGGGCCCGCAGGGCCGCCACCGTGACACCGGCACCCGTGGACACATGTTGGGCCACCATCTGGCGCGGGTCCATGCGGTAGATGTGGTCGGCACCGAACACCAGGATGTAGTCGGGCTGCTCGTCGTTGATGATGTTGACGTTCTGGAATATGGCGTCCGCCGAGCCCGAGAACCAGTGGGGCCCCCGGCGCATCTGGGCGGGCACCGAGGTGACGTAGTTGCCCAACAGGGTCGACAGCGGCCACGTGCGCGATATGTGGACGTCGAGGCTGTGGCTCTTGTACTGGGTGAGGACCACGATGCGTCGGTACCCCGCGTTCACGAGGTTCGACAACACGAAGTCGATCAGCCGGTAGTGCCCCCCGTAGGGAACTGCGGGTTTGGCGCGGTCGGCCGTGAGGGGAGCAAGCCTCTTTCCCTCGCCGCCGGCGAGGACCATGCACAACACTCGGGACGGATCGGGCACGCCGCTCACCCTAGCGACGGAGCGGATCGGCGGGTGACGCTTGCGCGACGATGTCAGCATTGAGCTTCGTCGGACTCGGCCGTGCCACTAGTGTCGGCGAGAGTGAGCGACTTGGGCACGGCCGATGAGTCCCCGACAGTGACGTGGCATCTGACCCCTGACACCGCCATGGCCACCGAGGCCCGTAGGCGGACCGCGGCGATCCTTCGCGAATGGGGCTGTGAGAAGCTCGTCGACGATGCCGAACTGGTGGTGACCGAGCTGGTCACCAATGCCATCGTCCACACCGAGGCCGACAGCACCCTCACTCTCACCCTCGACAACGGCACGCTCTACATCGAAGTCACCGACGCCGACCCGAACCCACCAAAGCCGCAGCCCTTCGATCTCACCCGCGAGGGGGGCCGGGGCCTGCTCATCGTGGCCACTCTGGCTCGGGCATGGGGCATTGAGCCGCACGCATCCGGCAAAAAGGTCTGGGCGCACCTGGGCGCTTGAGCCGGCTCAGCCCGACCCGGCCCCCGGTTCGCCCCAGCGCCTCGACCTCGTAGACTCCGCCATCGTGCAGACCTGGCCCGGCAAGCCCGCCCCGCTCGGCGCGAGCTTCGACGGGGCAGGGACGAACTTCTCGATCTTCTCGGAGGCGGCCGAAGCGGTCGAGGTCTGCCTGTTCGACGACGACGGCAACGAGACACGGGTCGAGCTCACCGATGTGACCGCCTTTTGTCACCACGGTTACCTCCGGGGAGTGATGCCCGGGCAGCGATACGGCTTCCGTGTCCACGGGCCGTGGGATCCAACGGCGGGGCATCGTTGCAATCCGGACAAGCTGCTCATCGATCCCTATGCCACCGCCATCGAGGGCGAGGTGAAATGGGACGAAGCCGTGTTCGGCCACCGGCTCGGGAGCGACACCACCGAGCGCGACGACCGCGACTCCGCCCCATTTGTCCCCCGTTCGATCGTCACCTCACCCTTCTTCGACTGGGGTGACGATCAGCGGCCCAACGTCCCCATCGACGAGACGGTCATCTACGAGCTCCATACCCGGGGATTCACCATCAAGCACCCCGACGTCGACCCGGCGTTGCGCGGCACCTATCTCGGGCTCGCCGAGCCAGTCGTCATCGACCACCTGCTCGATCTGGGGGTCACCACGGTCGAGCTGATGCCGGTTCACCAGTTCGTGCACGACTACCAGCTCCACCAGCGGGGCCTTCGCAACTATTGGGGCTACAACTCCATCGGCTACCTCGCCCCTCACAACGAATACGCCGCTGCCGGGCAACGCGGAGAGCAGGCCCTCGAGTTCAAGACCATGGTCAAGGCGCTGCACGCGGCCGGGATCGAGGTCATCCTCGATGTGGTCTACAACCACACCGCCGAGGGCGGCGCCGGCGGCCTGACCCTTTCGATGCGGGGCATCGACAACGCGGCCTACTACCGCCTCGACCCCGCCAACCGCAGCGAATACATCGACTACACCGGCACCGGCAACACCATGAACATGCAACACCCCAACGTGCTGCAGCTCATCATGGACAGCCTCAGGTACTGGATCACCGAGATGCACGTCGACGGGTTCCGTTTCGACCTGGCGGCCACGCTGGCTCGCGAGCTTCACGACGTCGACCGGCTTTCCGCTTTCTTCGACATCATCCAGCAGGATCCGATCATCAGCCGGGTGAAGCTGATAGCCGAGCCCTGGGACCTCGGCGAAGGCGGCTATCAGGTCGGCAACTTTCCTCCGCTGTGGTCGGAGTGGAACGGCCGCTACCGCGACACCGTGCGGGACTACTGGCGCGGCGCCGAGGCGACCCTGGCCGAGTTCGCCTCGCGCTTCACCGGCAGCGCTGACCTGTACCAGACCAACGGTCGCCGCCCCCACGCCTCGATCAACTTCGTGACCGCCCACGACGGTTTCACCCTCACCGATCTCGTCTCGTACAAC
>CAZEFG010000225.1:0-4407 GCA_964511355.1 uncultured Iamiaceae bacterium | reverse complement strand
GCCTTGGGGAAGCTGGCAATCCCATAGCCCGCACGAAACTCCCCAAGCCCGCAGGGATGAAAGGATTCTGGGTCTCGGGGGTCTGGGGCAGATATGGACACGACGACTGGTGAAGCCGTGACAGCAGCCTCGTTCGAGGAGTTGCTGGCCGATCACCTGGTGCGGGTGCGGCGGGCCACGGTGGCTCGCTACGGCTTGGAGATCGGCACCGAAGTAGCCGCCGATGCCCGGGCCTGGGCGTGGACCCACCAGGACAAGGTGCTCGCCGCCGACAACCCGGCCGGGCTCCTGTTCCGGGTGGCCCAGTCTCGGGCCCGATCGCATCACCGGTGGGCTTCCCGCCGGGCACCGGTCGAGCTGTTGCCAGAGACCACCGTGGGTGTATCGGGGGCCGAGATGGTCGACCTGTTCCGAGCGCTGTCGCGCTTGAGCGACCCGCAACGGGTGGCGGTGGTGCTCGTGCATGCCCACGGCGAGCGTTACGACGACGTCGCCGCACTCCTCGGCGTGAGCACCGCGGCCGTGACCAACCACGTACATCGGGGCCTCAAGAAGCTCCGTTCGATGCTGGAGGACTGACCCATGACCGACGACCTGATGAACGACGATCTGATCTCCCGATTGCGAGAAGCTGGCGAGGTGCTCGACCGGCGGGGCGACGAGACCCTGGGTGAGGCCAGCGGTGACGACGGCCTGCGGGTGCTCGCCATCGCCCCACCCCCTCCATCCGGTGGGCGCCGCGGCCCGGGTTTGCTGGCGGCAGCCGCGGCGGTGTTCGTAGTGGCCCTGGTGGCGGCGGTGGCCTGGAACCAGGAGGAGGCGCCTTTGTCGGTGGCCTCGGGCGGCGCGACGGTCGCCTTGGTGCCCGCCGGCGGAGTCGAGGGCTGGGATCGGTTGGAGGCGACCGACGAGGCGCTGAGGTCTACCGAGTACGGCACGATGTTGGTGACCCCGGCCGGGTCGACCGGACCCGATCGGATGGCCCGGGCGATGACCGTCAACGTCTATCCCCACGAGTGGTTCGAAGGCGGCTACGAGAACATTTGGACCCTGGTCAGTGGATCAGCGATCGAGGGACACCTGAGCCCACTATCTGAGGCCTCCGAGCAGAGGACACTGATCACCAAGCCGGTGGACACCGGGGCCGGGTCAATGAGCATCCAGGTGACCGCCGGTCGCGACGCCGTCGGAGAGGAGATGTTGGCCCTGGCCGCTCTGGTCGACCCGACCATGCCGATCGAGGACCAGCAGCTCGAAGGTTGGGATGTGCTGGCCCGCAGCAACGCGTCCCGCCTCGGCGGCCACAGCTACGACCTCACCCTGATTGGCGACGACGGGTCCTTCCAGTCGATCACCACCCTCACCGGCGTCGCCGACGAGGCCGCCCTGTTGCTAGTGGCCCCCCACACCGTCGACTCGGTAGAGGTCCGCGGTCAGTCCGGATGGGTGGCCAGCTCGGGCCAGACGGTCAGCCTCACCTGGGTCGAATCGCCCGGACTGGTGGTGCAGCTCTCCCACAGCGGGTCGCAGCCCGACCTCGATGTCGACCTCGACCAACTGGTGGCAGAGATCATGGCTCTGGCCGACGATCTGGTGGCGGTGGACAGCGCTGGTTGGGCCGACCTGGCCGCCCAGGCCACACCCATGCCCGATCTGCCGACCATGACCACCACGTCGCTTCCATCCGGCACCGCCCTCTCCGAGGACGGCATCAATGCCGTGATACCGGGCCATACCGCCGACGGTAGGGAGTACACCGTGTGGGTCGAGAACGGACAGATCTGCAAGTCGTTCGCCGGGCAGACCGGCCACGACTGTGTCGCCGACGCGGCGCACCACCTCGACGGCCCCGACCATGCGTTGCCCAAGATCGCCCCCGATCCCGACGGCAACCCCGCCTTCTTGTACGGATTCCTCCCGCTGGAGGCAGAAGCGGTGCAGGTTGCCTTCAAGCCGGTGTCGGTCGAGGCCATCACTCAGGGTCCGATTCGAGACGCCGGGTACTCACGAGCCGGACGCCTGTGGGTGACCACCATTCCGTCTGGTTATGCACCTGCTCTGGTCACCTACTTCGACGACGACCACCAGGTCGTGGCCGACCACCCCATCGGCACCACCGCCGGGTAACTCCCCAACGGCGACCAACCGCTTGTCGAAGCCCGGGTGCCGACTCCGCACCCGGGCTTCGCTCGCGCCATGAGGCGCATGGGGAAGGTGGCAATTCCCTGGCCGCCAGAAAACTCCCCAAGCCAGCGCCCCGCCGCCACTCCTTCGCGCCTTGGGGAAGCTGGCAATCCCCTGGCCGCCAGAAAACTCCCCATGCAGGGTGAAGAGGAGAGGGCCGGGCGGTAGAGGGACGGGCGGGCGGAGCCTGGCGGCGGGAGCGAGAGCGGCGACGCAAGGGCGGGGGTGGTGGGCTGGGTAACGTCGGTGGGTGGCTCGCAAGCGGAGCGTGGTGGCGCGGATCTTGGTCGTGGGCCTGCTGGCGGCCGTGGCGGTCGTGGTTGTTCCCGTGGTGCTGTTCGGTCCGCCCACCTGGGTGCCGGACGCGCTGGTCCCCTCGTTCCTGGAACGCACCGGTCCCACGGTGGCCCTGGTCCCGGGCCCCGGATCTCCCCTCGGCACTGGTTCGCCCGTGGTCGCCGAGCAAGCGACTGGGGCCGTCGAACTGCCGGTTGAAGTGGTGGCTCCCGATGTGGCCCTGACGGCCCTCACCGTCGGCGACGACAGGTGGGCCGAGATGGCCTATGTCTCGGTTGCCGCCGATCCCAGCGTGGTCGTCGACGATTCGGTGGAGCCGGTCCAGGGGATCGTGCCGCTCGAGGCCGGACCCTGGACCGGGATCACCGGGATCGATGAACAGGCCGGTCACCGCTGGCTCTCGGTCGAGACCGGTTCGGGCCATCTAACGGCGTGGTCGGGCCGGGAGACCGCGGTGGCCAGCCTCCAGGGGTTGGTGGCCGGCATCGACCCCGGTGTCGACCTCACCCGCCAGAAGCTCGCGGGCGGCTGGCGGGTCGTGGCCACCAAGGCGACCGACCTCGACGGGTCAACCATGCGACGCATCGGCTACGGGCTCAGCGAACCCGATGGGTACCTCGAGGTGACCACTCGCCTGGGCGTTGGTCCCAATGCGCTGTGGCTCGTCGGCAACGCAACCGTCGCCGACCGGGTCGAGGTGCGGGGGCGCCAGGGCCTGGTCACCGGCTTCGAGTCGGAATCGTCGATCACCCTCACCTGGGAAGAGGAAGCGGGCATGGTCATGCATCTCACCGTCGTGGCCGACGACGACGATCTGCTGACCCACGCGCTGCGCCTGGCCAACGACCTGCGACCGGTCGATCAGGCGGGTTGGGAGGACCTGGCCCTAGACGCTGCCCAGTCGGCGCAGGTGACGGTTCCGCCCCCCGACGAGGTCGATGACCCGCCGCTGGTGATCCTGGCCGGGGTGCTCGCCGACGGCCGGTCGTTCCGGATCGAGGAACGTTCGGGGGCCGCGCTGTGTGTGGTGATCGACGGTGCCCATCCCCTTGATCGCTGCGACGAGCGGCCCGGCCGCAACCGCGAGGGGTCACGGGCGGCGCTCCCGCGCTTGGTCGATCCGGGCGACGTGCTGGTCGAGGATCGCCAGCCGCTCCTGGTCTATGGCTACCTGCCCGAGCGGCGTCTCCAGGGCGATTGGGGCCGGGTCCAGGATTCGTTGGGCGAGGCGGTGCCGGTGGGTCAGGCGGTGTCGGTGCACGTGACCGACACGAGGGAGCGCTCCTATGGCCTGGCCACCATCGTGGGCGGGGTGTGGGCCATGCACATCGACCAGGTGACGCTCGGGCTGGTCGTCACCTACACCTTTCCCGACGGCACGACCCTGGTGGTCGAACCCGATCCGGGTGAAGATCCTGACGGAGAGGGCTAGTTCTCGTCGCTAGTCCTCGTCGTCGTAGCCCTGGGCGTCTCGGTACTGCTCGGAGAGAGGATCGAGCGCGTGGAGCCCGAACCAGTCGCTGTCGCGCATCTCCTTTTCGATCCGCTTGCGCGCCCTGGCCGGGTGCAGATCGATGTAGAGCCGCCCGTTGAGGTGGTCGGTCTCATGTTGGAAGGCCCGGGCCAGCAGGCCCTCGCCCTCGTAGGTGACGGGGTTCCCCTTCGGGTCCTGGCCGGTGACCCTGGCCCGCAGGGCCCGCACGGTGTCGAGACCCATGCCCGGCAGCGACAGGCACCCTTCGCCCCCGTCTTGGAGGTCGGACCCGAGTATCTCGACCACCGGGTTGGCGACCGCCGCCACCAAGCCATCGCGGCAGTCGACAACGAACATCCGCTCCAAGCGACCGATCTGGTTGGCGGCCAGACCAACCCCGGTGGGGATGGCGTACATGGTCTCGAACAGCTCGTCGGCCAGCTTCTGGATCG
>CAZEFG010000224.1:2185-4432 GCA_964511355.1 uncultured Iamiaceae bacterium | reverse complement strand
GGGGGTGGTGGTCCCGGTCGAGTGGCCGGGCGAGCGAGGCTGGGACCTCATCGGCGACGGCGATCTCGCGTCCGACCTGCCCCGGTGCTCACCCGAGGCGATGGAGGTGCTGCGCATCGAAGCGGGGCGTCCCCGTATGGGCCACGAGCTCGACTCCGACACCATCCCGGCCGAAGCGGGGGTGGTGCCCCAGTCGGTCAGTTTCACCAAGGGCTGTTACACCGGCCAGGAACTGGTGGCGCGCATCGATTCGCGAGGTAGCCAGACTCCTCGACGACTGGTGGGAGTTCGGATCCCCGACGGCGTTGCTCCCGACCCGGGTGCTGAACTGATGCTCGACGGTGCGGTGGTCGGACGGGTCACCAGCGTGGCCCCCCAGTCATCCGACGGCACTCCGGTGGCTCTGGCGTACCTCAAGCGGGGGATCGAGACCCCCAACTCGGTCACCATCTCCGGCGCCTCCGTGCCGGTCTCGGCCACCGTGGTGGCGCTACCGTTGGCGACCATGGGGAGCGCATGACGCCGACCGCGGAACAGCGCGCCGAGTGGCGGTGGCGTACCTATCCCCGAGCGATCGTCGCCACGGTCATCGTTGCGGTACTCATCGTCAGCCTCAACACCAGCGAGGAGGACACGCTGCCCGATCAGTTCGGGGGTGACCTCACCGTGTACTTCTCGGCCGGCGAGATCGTCCGTAGCGGCGACGGGCACCGGCTGTTCGACCTCGACCGGCAGGCCGAGGCCCAGGCTGGCTACTGGGAGAACGAGACCTCGCGCATCCTCTACGTCTATCCGCCCATCCTGGCGGCGGTCTACGCACCCCTGACCGGGCTGGGGTACCAGGCGGTCTACCTGATCCACACCGCGGTCATGCTCGGAGCCCTGTTTCTGTCGGTTCGCCTGCTTGGTTCATTGGTGCCCTGGATGGCTGATCCCACCCGCCGCCTGGCCGCGCTGGCCTTCGGGCTCGCCTTCCTTCCTCTTTTCGTGGGGTCGATGATCGGACAGAACACCGCGCTGGTCGTGTTGGCGGTGACCTCGGTGTGGTGGGGCCTGGAGCACCGGCGAGACGCGGTTGCCGGGCTGGCCGCAGGGTTGTTGCTGCTCAAACCCCAGTACGGAGTGCCCGTGGTCGGTCTGGTCTTCTTGGCCCGGCGATGGACGGCCTTTGGTGCTGCGGTAGCCACCGGGGCCGCGATCTATGCGACCTCGGCGCTGGTCTCGGGGCCCGCCTGGGTGGCTGATTGGTGGGAGCTGGCGGGCAAGCTCAGCACCGTCGACCAGGGCGCAAACCTCACCCGCGAGGTGTCCATCCTGGGGATGGCCGAGACGTTCCTCGGATCTGGGTCCTCGGTGGCGTTCGGTATCTGGGTGGTCGGCCTAGGGGTGGTCGTGGGGGCGGTCCTGTGGCGCTTGCGTCAGCGCCCGATGCTCGACCCCTACGCCTTGGCGCTCGTTCCCCCCATGCTGGTGCTCATCGCCCCTCACTCGCTGTACTACGACGCCGGGGTCCTACTGTTGTCACTGGCAGTCCTGTTGACCACGGTCGCCCCCGCCAGGCGCACTCTGGTGCTGGCAACGTGGCTGGCGGGGGGCGCGGCGTACCTCTTGCACGACCTGCTGGGCTTTCAGCCGGTGGCGTTGCTGGTACTCGCTACCCTCACGTGGGCTTGGTGGGCATCCACCCCTCGCCCCGATCTCACCAGCCCCGACGCACAGGCGGCCACCGTAAGCTAGGCGCGTGAGCTTGTATGAGCGGATGGGGGTTGAGCCGAGCGTCTCTGACGACGAGCTGCGGCGCGTCTATCGACGGCTGGTCCGCACCTACCATCCCGATCGTCATGCCGCTGAGGCCCCAGAGGTCCGGGAGTGGGCCGAAGAACGCATGCGGGAGATCACCCACGCCTGGACCGAACTGGGAGACCCTGACCGGCGGCGCCTGTACGACCTGTCGATCCGTCGGGCCGCAGCGGTCGAGGCGGCCGCTCAACCTTCTGAGGTGTGGAGACCCTACGACGAGGGTCCCGACATCATCGACGAGCGCCTCGACGACTCCCATCGGCCTCCCCCTAGGGGAGGACGCGCCTTGGCCATGGTGCCACCGGTCGTGCTGGCATCAGGTTTGGCGTTGCTCGTGGCCGGCATCGTAATGACCTCACGCCTCATCGTGGCGCTGGGACTGATGGGTGTGGTTCTCGGCTTGGGGTTGTTTGCGGTGGCCTCACTGAGCGTCTTGATGGAAAGCCG
>CAZEFG010000224.1:0-2085 GCA_964511355.1 uncultured Iamiaceae bacterium | reverse complement strand
AAGGCCTCGCCGCAACCTCGCGGCTTTCGTCAGGCCCTGGTGAAGAGCGACGGGCTGGCGGTGATCGCCGAGCTCAAGCGTCGCTCGCCGTCCAAGGGCGACCTCGCCGCCAGCATCGATCCCGCGGAGGTGGCCTCGGCCTATGCCAGCGGGGGAGCCACCGCCATGTCGGTGCTCACCGATGCCGAGCACTTCGGCGGCTCCGCCAGCGACCTCGCCGCCGCCCGCGAGGCTTCGGGCCTGCCGGTCTTGCGCAAGGACTTCACCGTCTCGGCGCTCGATGTGTGCGACGCCCGACTGATGGGGGCCGATGCGGTGCTCTTGATCGTGGCGGCCCTCGACGACTCTGAACTTGGCGATTTCGCCACGTTGGCGGCCGAGCTCGACCTCGATGCGCTGGTCGAGGTGCACGATGAAGCCGAGCTCGAACGGGCATTGGCCGTCGGTGCCGATCTCATCGGGGTCAACCAACGGGATCTGGTCACCTTCGAGGTCGACACCGACCGTGCGGAACGGATGGCGCCCAACATTCCACCCAGTGCCGTGCGGGTCGCCGAATCCGGGGTCCGAGACGCTTCCGATGCCCGTCGCCTCGCCGAGGCGGGCTACGACGCGGTGCTGGTGGGCGAATCATTGGTCACCGCGGCCGATCCGGCCACCGCGGTGGCGGCGCTGCGGTCGGTCCCATCGCGACCGCTCGAAGGCTGAACACTGAGAAAGACAGGGGCAAGGTGTTCGTCAAGATCTGCGGGATAACCAGTGAGGATGATGCGCTTCTGGCGGTGGCCATGGGAGCCGACGCCATCGGGTTCGTGTTCGCGCCTTCGCCACGGCAGGTCGCGGCCGGGCACGTGCGCGACATCGTTCGGCGTCTGCCTCCCGAGGTCCTCACCATCGGGGTGTTCCGCGACGAATCACCCCAACGGGTGGTCGACGTCGTCCAAGCCGCCGGCCTTCGTGGCGCCCAACTCCACGGGCACGAATCGGTCGACGATGCCCTGTTTGTGCGAAGCCGGGTCGGGCTGTTGATCAGGGCCTTCGCAGCCGGGAGCGAGTCCCTGCGCCACGCCGACGACTGGAAGGCCGACATCGTGCTCGTCGACTCACCATCTCCGGGATCCGGTGTGGTGTTCGACTGGTCACTGGCCGAGGGGGCTCCGGTCGGTCGTCGCACAATGCTGGCCGGGGGGCTAAACCCCGACAACGTGGCCGAAGCCGTCGCCCAGGTGCGCCCGTGGGGTGTCGATGTTTCGAGTGGCGTCGAAGCCGAACCCGGCCGCAAGGACCCTCGCAAGGTCCGCGCCTTCATCGCCAACGCCAAGGCGGCGGGCGAGGTTCTTGAACCGCTCGACGATGCCCCCGCGTCGAACCTGCTCTATGACTGGGAAGAAGACGAGTGACCGATCAATCCCCGCCCACCTCATTGATGGGGGCTCCCGTCGACGGCCGCTTTGGTCATTTCGGTGGCCGATTCATCCCCGAGACCTTGGTTCCGGCCTGCGAAGAGCTCGAGGCTGCCTTCACTGAAGCATGGTCGGACCCGGGTTTTCGAGCTGACCTCGACGAGTTGTTGCACTCCTATGCCGGTCGCCCGTCGGCCCTCACCCGGTGCGATCGGTTGGGTGCCGAACTGGGTCTCACACTGTTGCTCAAGCGAGAAGACCTCAACCACACCGGCTCGCACAAGATCAACAACGTGCTCGGCCAGGCGCTGTTGGCGCGCCGCATGGGCAAGAAACGCCTGGTGGCCGAGACCGGGGCCGGCCAGCACGGGGTGGCCACCGCCACCGCGGCGGCGCTGATGGGCCTGGAGTGCACGGTCTACATGGGGGAGGTCGACATGGCCCGCCAAGAGCTCAACGTCTTCCGCATGCGTCTGCTGGGCGCCGAGGAAAACTTTGTTCTGGGTAAGAGCCTGGGTGATGATGGTGGGGATGATAGCACGGGCGCTCTGGCGGGGGCCGTAGGCGTTAAAAGGACGAAGGGTAACTGCGGGCAGATCGAAGGATAGATGGTAACTCTGGACAAGTTTGTCGCTGGCAATCTTGCTGGCCGCATAAGGGGATTGGGCTTCCTGGGGGTGCA
>CAZEFG010000223.1:0-4481 GCA_964511355.1 uncultured Iamiaceae bacterium | reverse complement strand
GGGAACTGCTGGCAACTCCGGTACGGGAACGAGCCGACCAGTACCGACTCCACCACCGCGTCGGAGATGTCGTACTCGACGAAACGTTGCTGCCTCCCGTCGCCTCAGCCGAACTCTTGCTGGAGGTCGTCGACCGGGTAGGCGTAGACGTCCAGGCGCCGCAGTGTTGAAGGTCTGGTGAGGATCGTGTGGCTCCCGACGCGTCCAATGCGAATGGTGGCGGCAGTTGTGATGTCAGTGGGTTTGGTCGGAGGGTGTGTGGTGGAGTACGGGTCGAGCGTTCCAGAGGCGGCCCGACGGGTGTTGGATGAGGGTCGGGTGGAGTATGACCTACGGGGCGGTTTGACCCGCGAAGAGGTGGGGTTCGTGGAGGGCCGCTCGCTCATGTCACTTGAGATCGGCCGTGATGAAGGGCCGATCGACGTGTCGGTGGTGTTGCCAGACGGGCGGCTGTTCGAAACGGCGGTGACGCGGATTGTATTTTCGACGTTGGGACCTGGGAGTGAGAACCAACATCCACGGCTAATGCAGCTGGATCGCAGCTACCCGACGGTGGACGAGGCTTATGCGGTGTTAGTGGCCTTCGATGGGGAGTTCGGGTTGGATACCACGTCTCGGCCGCAGTTGGAGGATTGGCGGGATACTTCGGCGCGAAAGATGGATGAGTGGAAGGCCAACGGCGGGACGCTCATGCGTGATCCTCAGGTGTGGGAGACGCCTGATAGTGATGCCGAGTGGAGTTTTGAGGTGGAGGCATCACTAGACCGCTACTCGGGCGGCGTGATTCTGAGGTTCCTTCTCCAGTGGCCGCCGGTTCCGGTAGCCCCACTACCCCGGGGATGAAGTTGTTGGGAATCCGGCGGCGGGCGATGAGATGCGTGGTCGTGGGAGTAGTGGTGGTGGCCACGGTCAGCGGGTGTGTGGTGGAGGGATCTTCGAGCCGTACGGAACCGATTAGGCGGGTGCTGCGGGAGGGGCGGGTGGTCTATGACCTGCGGTCGGGCCTGACCCGCGAGGAGGTGGGATTCCCACCCGGCCGAACAACGGCTGGGCTTGAAACCCGGGGGGGTGAGACGGTCGATGTGACGGTGATCTTGCCCGATGGGCGGCGGTTCGAGTTCGCCGCGATGGGGATCCGCTTCGCGGCATCGACCCCTGGGGACGAGGACATCGATCCCTATTCGTTGGATCTGGATCGCCGGTATCCGACGGCGGACGAGGCCTACGAGGTGCTGGTGGACTTTGATGAGCAGTTCGGGCTGGACACCACGACTCGGCAGAGCCTGGAGCATTGGCGGGATGCGTCGGCACGTAAGATCGAGGCGTGGCGGGCCGGCGGCGGGCCGCTTATGCGGGATCCGATGGTGTGGTACACCCATGAGACCGGTGATCTGAGGTTGGGGGTGGAGGCCACGCTCGATGGATACGCGGGTGGGGTGTGGGTGAGGTTCATGATCGATTGGCCGCCGGTTCCGGTGCCTGGGTCGCCGGGGGAATGAGGCCGGCGCGGACCATTTGGATCCCTCCGGATGGTGGAGGCAGCGGTCTCGGACTTGCTGCCAGACTTGAGCGGTGACCGTGGACGAAGACCTCAGCGGACACAGCCGAGCTGACTCGACGCTGGCTGTGGTTGTGGTCGCTGGGGTGGTGGCGGCTACCTGGGTGACGGTCGCGGTGGGCCTGATCTCGTTCGGTCCCGGTTCGGCCCTGTTGGCCACAGCGGTGTTGGCGATCTGTGGCATCGGCTGGGTGACTTCGGCGTTGATGCCGCTGCCGGGTAGGGCACGCGTGGTGGCCGCCGGGGTGGTCGTGGTCGGCGCGGTGCTCCTGGGCCCGGCCATCGCCGACTGGACCCCACCGCGCGATGAAGCGGTGGCCCTCGAATTGGCGACCATCGGCTCGTCCTTCGTCGACACCGACTCCGTTCCCTCTCTGTCGATGCGCGTCGCGCCGTGGGAGGCGGGGCTGGCGACGCTGCCGGGTGTTGTCGTGGCCGCCGACTCAGAGGTGCCGATCGAGGTCGTCGAAGCGGCGTTGGTCGAACAGGGTTTTGCGGTCTCGGTCCTGAACGAAGCCGGAGACGGGCTCAGCCAGTGGGAGGAGCACAGGGGACCGAGCAGTGACCTGGCCGCCAGCCGCGACCGTTGGAACCTCCGAGCCTCCCTCGACCAGGACCGGATCTATCTGCGGCTGCGATGGACTCCGGTCGTCACCACCATCGACCCGTTCCACGGCGATGGCGGTGGCTCAGGAATCCTGGGAGGTATGGGAACGTTCGCCGGCGGCCTCGTCTTTCATTGGGCGGCGGCGCTGATCGCCTTGTTCGGCGGGGTGTTCGCCCTCGCGTCCGCGGCGTCGATCACCGCCACGTTCGCGGGATGGTTCCGGCGTCGGGGAGAGCCGGCGTCAGCGCGCTGATCGACGATCGGTTGTCGGCGGCCGCCGTCGGGCCAGCTGGTTCCACGGGATGGGGTGAGTGCGGTTCTCGTCGAGGCGGATCCGCAGCCATTGGGCATCGACGGGCGCCATCGCCTCCATGTCGTTGTTGAAGTAGGCGTAGATCTCGGTGCCTTCGCCTCTCCACCGATCGAGAAGGGAGGCCAGGCGGCCGAGCCGGCGACCGGTGTAGGGCCCGTGGTAGGGATCGGTCAGCGCGTTGGGGCCGTGGAAGCGGAGGTAGGTCCAACTGGTGGTGCGGACCAGCGGATGATCGGGGAGCAGGTCGTGGAGACAGAGCGCCGCGCCGTGTCTGGAGAGCAGGTCGAACACGTCGTCGCACAACCACGACGGCTCGCGCACCTCGACAGCCCAGCGGTGATGCTTCGGGGCCACGGTGAGGAACTCGTCGAGGCGGTCCAGGTCGCGACGCCAGCGCGGGGGCAGTTGCACCAGGGTCGGTCCAAGCGAAGGGCCGAGACGGTCGATGCGATCGAGGTGGTTGGGCAGCCAGGATTCGGCATCGCGGAGCTTCATTCGGTGCGAACCGAACTGGCCAAGCTTCAGCGAGTAGGTGAAGCCGTCGGGGGCGCGCTCGGCCCAACGTTGCACCGTCGCCGGCGCGGGCAGGCGGTAGAAGGTGGCATTGAGCTCGACGGTGTCGAACACGGTCGCGTAGTGCTCGAACCACCTGGTGGCCGGAAGGTCTTCGGGATAGAACAGCCCCCGCCAGTCGCGGTAGGACCAGCCCGAGCAACCGATGTGCACCGGGGGGAGGGCCAGCGGGGTGGCGGCGGCGACCATTCCTGGCGTCTACCCCGATCGGGACCGGACATGCTCGGCCGCCCAGGCCGGCCTCCGGAACGTCAGATGAGCGGTTCGGACGGATCGAAGAACCAGGGCTCGCGGGGGAGCAGCGCCGGGTCGAAGCGATCGAGCAGGTCCGCCGGAACGACGGCTTCGTCGGGGGCCGCGAGGTTGAGACTTGCCGCCAGGCGGGACAGGACCTCACCGGGAGATTCACCGCGCGCGGCCCGATCGGCGAGGCTGACCGCACCGTGGCGTTTGGCCATGCGCTGCCCGTCGGGCCCGATGACGAGCGGAACGTGGGCATAGGTGACCCGGGCGAGCCCGAGCAGGTCGGCCAGATGGGCCTGGCGAGGAGACGACGACAGCAGGTCGTCGCCTCTCACCACCTCCTCGACCCCTTGGGCGGCGTCGTCGACCACCACCGCCAGGTTGTAGGCCGGAACGCCGTCGTTGCGGCGCAGGACCACATCGTCGACCACGCCGGTGTAGGTGCCACTCAGACGGTCGGTGATCGTCAGCTGGTCGATCTCGGCGCGCAGCCGGATGGCGGCCGGACGTCCGTCGGCAGCCCGCCGGGCTCGCTCGGAAGCGCTGAGGGCGCGGCAGGTGCCGGGATAGATACCTTCGGAGGCTTCGCCGTGGGCGGCGGTGGCAGCCTGCTGTATCTCCCGGCGGGTGCAGGTGCACTCATAGGTCAGCCCCCGCCCGGTCAGCTCGGCGATGGCTTGGTGGTAGAGCTCGAAGCGGTCGGATTGGCGGATGATCTCGCCGTCCCAATCGAGGCCGATGGCGGCCAGGTCGGCGAGCTGGCGCCGTTCGTGCTCGACGGTGGCGTTGGCGAGGTCGAGATCCTCGACCCGGACGATGAACCGGCTCCCGGTCGATCGCGCGAACAGCCACGCGACCAAGGCCGTGCGCAGGTTGCCGAGGTGGAGGTCGCCGGTGGGGCTGGGGGCGAAGCGGCCAACGGGCATCCCTCGATCGTGTCAGGGTCACCACCCATCTGTGCGGATCCAATTCTGGACGAAATCAGTTCGCCCAGAACGAATCGGAATCACGCAATTGGCCGGCGCGGTAGGAGCGGTCGTCCATGCGCTATTGTCCGCGCCACACGGCGAGAGTGAGGCGGGACATGGGCGACATGGTCGAGATCGGCGGCGGCGAGACGATCTTCTGGATCGTCATGCGGTGAACCTGAGTGGGGTACGAGCAGAGATGATCCGCCGTCGATGGGT
>CAZEFG010000222.1:0-4482 GCA_964511355.1 uncultured Iamiaceae bacterium | reverse complement strand
CCACGGTGATGGTGATCCTCGACGCCGACCGCTTCGGCATCGCCCAGCTCCACCAACTGCGAGGCCGGGTGGGCCGGGGCGCCGAGCGGTCGTGGTGCTATCTCGTGGGCTCGCCCACGACGCCCGACGGGTTGGCGCGCATCGAAGCCCTGGTGGCCAGCACCGACGGGTTCGAGCTGGCCGAGGTCGACCTCGACCTGCGGGGTGAAGGAACCCTCATGGGCGAGCGTCAGAAGGGGCGAAACGATCTGAAGCTGGCGTCGCTGCGGCGAGACCGCGATTGGGTGGGCCGGGCTCGTCAGGTGGCGATCGAGATGATCGACGGCGACCCAGATCTCACCGACAATCAGGTGTTGGCCGCCGAGCTCGAGTTCCTTCTCGGCGACGACGAGACCTCGGAGTTCCTGCTCAAGTCATGACCGACCGACCCGAAGCCACCCCCGACGAACCCTTCGAGCCGACCGGCAAGTGGGCCAACCCCGCCATCTACGCCAGCAATTGGAGGTCGATCCTGATCATCGACTCCTTCGTCGGGCTGGCCATCTTCCTGGTTGGCATCGCCCTCATCGTGTGGTGGAACTGGTTCTTCGGTTCCTTCGTCGGTGCCTTGGGCCTCACCTACATCGCCGCGGTCGGCCGTCGCTTCCTGCAGTGGCGCTGGCTCCGCCAGCGAGCCGGCCTCGACACCTGAGCTGCCGACCCACTGGCGCGAAGGCGCACTATGTCCGCATCCGCGACGTCCGCATCCGCGACAGCAGGTCGGGTATGTCGAGTAGTTATACTCTCAGGATGGTGAAGATCGCCGTGAGCATTCCTGACGATGTGTTCGAGGCTGCCGAGGCCGAGGCCGAGCGGCGGGGCATGAACCGCTCGGCCTTCTACACCGAGGCGTTGCGTCAGGCGGTTCTGTCGCGGGAGGCGATCGACACGGCCATCGTGCGCGGCTACCGCCAGCATCCGCAGGAGAACGACCTCGATCTCGATGCGCTGCCATCGCTCGAAGCCGACCTTGGGGCCTATCCCCGGTGAGGTCGGGAGACCTGTACTGGGGGGTCACCGCGGCGGCGGGGGAGCGGCCCTACCTGGTGCTTACTCGGACCGCCGCGATCGAGGTGCTTGATCGGATCACGGTCGCGCCCTGCTCTACCCGGATCCGGGGGATCCCCACCGAGCTTGCGCTGGGAGCCGAATGTGGGCTCGATCACGAGTCGGTGGCGCAGCTCGACTCGATCATGCCCGTGCTGAAGTCGAGCCTGCACCGGTATCTAGGCACCATCGGTCCGGATGGCCATACAGATCTCTGTTCCCGTTTAGCCATCACCTTCGGCTGCGATTGAGCTCGCCCTGGGTTGAGATACTTGACTCGATCTGACCCGGGTCGGCTCGATTGTCTCCGGAGCGTCGCGAGCTGCGATAATCAGGGCTTCCGTGGGGGGAGCAGGTCGCCGGTCGTCGGCGCCGCAGTGGCTGTCCCCGCTTTCGCATAGGGGGGCGCCCGCGCAGTGCGTGGGGCCGGTGAGGAGCACAAATGACGACGACCGAGACTCGACCCAGCACCGACCTGGTTGATGAGCTGACCACCTGGCTCGAGGAGAACTGGGACCCGGACCTGACCGTGGGGGAGTGGTGGGAGCGCCTGGGCATGGCCGGTTGGGCCGCGCCGATGCTGCCCACCAATGCCTACGGCCGCGGCCTCACCCGGGGCGACGCCATGTTGGTCGGATCGACGATTACCCGTTTCGGTGCCGTGCCCGGCCCTGCCGGTATGGCCACCAGCATGTTCTCGCCCACCGTCGCCGCCCACGGCACCCAGGAGCAGATCGACCGTCTGGTTCCGCCGGCGGTCACCGGCAAGGTCTACTACTGCCAGCTGTTCAGTGAGCCGGGCGCCGGCTCTGACCTGGCTGGCCTGACTTGTCGGGCGGTGCAGGACGGCGAGCTGTGGCACGTCACCGGCCAGAAAGTGTGGACCTCCGGTGGCCAGTACGCCGACAAGGGCATGCTCATCGCCCGGACCAATCCCGAGGCCCCCAAGCACCAGGGGATCACCTACTTCTCGATCGACATGATCCAGCCTGGTGTCGAGATCCGGCCGCTCAAGGAGATGACCGGCCACGCCATGTTCAACGAGGTATTCCTCAGCGACGCCGAGGTGCGCGACGAGGACCGTATCGGCGATGTGAACGACGGTTGGGCGGCGACCAACACCACCTTGTTCCACGAACGTTCGGGCATGGGTGCCCGCGGTGGTCGTGAGCCGTTGGCTGGGCGCCTGGCCATGGCTGGCAGCGTCGCCGGCGATCTCGACAAGCGGGCCGGCGATTTCGCCGCCCCGCGCCGCACCTCGTCCTCTTCCTCGGCGGCAGCCGCACCGGCCCAGGCCAAGGCGGTCGAGTCCAAGCCGAGTTCGCCGGCCAAGCCCTACATCGAGTTGGCGCGGGAGTTCAACAAGCTCGACGATCCCGTCATCCGCCAGAAGCTCGTGCAGTCGCACATCCTCGGCACGATCTCGCGTCTCACCACCGAGCGCCACAAGGCCGTTCGTCTCAAGGGTGGCGACATCCCAGGTGTGGCCAACTTCTCCAAGCTGTTGATGGCCGACATCCTCCGCCTCAACCGCGACCTCAGCATGGAGATCCTCGGTGCCCGCGGAATGCTGCACGACTACGACGACTCCAACCGCGACGAGATGGCGAAGCTGCCGGGTGGGGCGCGTGCGGTCCCGTTCACCGGTCAGGCGCTCGGTGCTCAGGCGCTGCCGATCTACGGCGGCACCGACCAGATCCAAAAGAACCTGGTGGGCGAGCGTGCGCTCGGTCTGCCGAAGGAGCCGGGCGACCTGTCGAAGGTCCCGTTCAACGAGCTCCCCAAGAACGGCTGATATTCGCCGCTGACCTGTTGCGGTGGCCGTGGCCAGTCCATGGCCACCGCACGCGGGTTACCTTGGAACCGATGCGCCGGCAGCTAGGAGGCCGCGTTGGACTCTGGATCCGAGGTGCAAGAGGTCGACCTCCTCGTCGTAGGGGGAGGCAAGGCCGGTAAGTCGCTCGCCATGGACCGCGCCAAGGCCGGGTGGAGCGTGATCATGGTCGAGCGCGACAAGGTCGGCGGCACGTGCATCAACGTGGCGTGCATTCCCACCAAGGCGCTGGTCAGTTCGGCGCGCACGCTGCTGGCAGCGCGCCACGCCTCCGAGGTGGGGGTGGTCGGCATCGGTGAGCCGGCGGTGTCGCTCGAGCTGCTGCGGCAGCACAAGGAGTCGGTGGTGGGCGGCATGGTCGACGCCACGAGTCGATGTTCGCCGGCTCGGGCATGGACTTCGTGCTCGGCACGGCCCTGTTTGTGGGCGAGCGGACCGTCGAGATCGCACTCAACGAAGGGGGAACTCGGCGGGTCTGTGGTCGCCAGGTGGTGATCAACACCGGCGCCTATCCCACGGTCCCAAAGCTCGACGGAATCCACGACGTCGACGTGTGGACATCCGAGACGATCCTTCACCTCAATCGCATGCCCGAGTCGCTCACGATCATCGGCGGGGGTTACATCGGATGCGAGTTCGCGTCGATGTTCGCCATCTTCGGAGCCCGGGTCACCCTCCTTCAGGGCGCCGACCAGGTGCTACCTCGTGAGGACCCCGACATCGCCGACGCCGTGCTCGACCTGCTCCGTTCGCAAGGGGTCGAGGTCCGTCTCGGTGCCCGGGTGTCGAGAGTCAGCCAGGATGAGCCGGGCGGTGAGATCATCGCGATCCTCGATGACGGGGGCGCGGTCGCCTCAGAGGCGCTGCTCGTCGCGACCGGACGAACACCTGTGACCGCGGGGCTAGGTCTCGACGCAGCCGGCGTTGAGGTCACCGATCGTGGATTCGTAGCGGTGGATGATCAGTTGCGCACCAGCGCACCGCAGGTCTGGGCCGCGGGCGACGTCGCCGGTAGCCCCCCAGTTCACCCATGCTTCGTGGAACGACTTCCGCATCCTGCGCGAGACCTCACCGGTGTAGGGCACCAGGCGTCCAGTGGTGGCGCCCTGGCCTCGCTGCTTGGCGCCGACTCCGGCGAAGTCATCACCGCTCTACAGATGGCGATGCTTGGCGGCCTGCCCTACCAGCAGGTTCGCGACGCGGTGATCACGCATCCCACCATGGGCGAGGGGCTCAACCTCCTCTTCGACAACCTGGGAGACGAAGACTCTTGAGTTCACAGACCGATGTTGCGATTGTCGGCCTCGGTGCGGTCGGCCAAGCTGCCGCTGCCGCAATGCTGCAACGCATGGCGGGGGTGTCGCTTACCCTCATCGATACAAACGAGGCGCTCGCCCGATCGGTGGCCATTGACCTCGACCACAGCCTGGCGGTCAGCGTCGGGGGCGCGGTGCAGGCCGGTTCCTATGGCGACATCGAAGGCTGCCAACTGGTGGTGGTGGCGGCCGGGACCAACGAGAAGGACGGCGGCGCCACCGATCGCAACGACCCCCAAGGCCGCC
>CAZEFG010000221.1:0-4490 GCA_964511355.1 uncultured Iamiaceae bacterium | reverse complement strand
GGACGATCATGATCGCCTTCGGGGTGATCATCGCCATCACCGTCGGCGGGATTCTGTTGGTGAAATTCACCCAGAAGGCCGAAGACATCGACGTTTCGACCCCCGACCCGATCGTCGCCACCCCGAACGCGCCACCCGCCACGCCCTGAGAGAACGCGGAGCGACCACCGCGGCGATGGTGATCCTGTTTCCCCTGCTGATCTTCATGTTCATGGGGATCGTGCAATGGGGGATGTGGTGGCACGCCCAAGCCCAGCTCACCGCAGCTGCCCAAGATGCTGCCCGTGCCGCCCAGGGACACCTCGGTTCGGTCGAGTCGGGCGAAGCGATAGCCAACGAACTGGTCACACCGGCTTTGTCCAGTGGTCTGGTCTCTGACACCCAGGTCGATATCACCAACACCGACGGAATGATCCGAGTTGAGGTGACTGCCAATCTGCGAGCGTTGGTGCCTCTACCGATGAACCTGACCGTTCGGGGCATAGCCGAGGGCCCCGACGAGATTTTCGTCTCTGAGGCCAACCGATGAGCCGCGACGAGCGGGGGGTGGCCACCGTGGAGCTGATCTTGTTGACCCCGGTCATCTTGGTGATCTTGATGCTGGTGGTAGGTGCGGGACGTCTCGGCACCATCCAAGGTGAACTAGCTGGTGTCGCTCGCGACGCGGCGCGGGCCGCGTCGATCCAACCGACCTATGAGGCCGCGGAGATGGCGGCGGTCGAAACCGCTACCGCGGTACTCGCGCAACGCCAAGTCCAGTGCCAGAACCCCCAGATCCAACTCGGCCCGTCCACCGATATCCGAGCGGGGGGCGCGGTGACAGTTCAGATCGACTGCACCGTGCAGCTCTCTGACCTGGCAGTTCCCGGCCTACCGGGGTCGCGCACCATTGGTGCCGAATCAGTCGAGGTCATCGACACCTACCGCTGGGTGCCCAATGACTAGCCGCCGCCTACACAACGACCGGGGCGCGGTGGCGGCGATGATGGTGGTCCTTGCCACCACCTTCTTGGTGTTGATCGGGTTGGTCTATGACGGGTCTCGGATCTTGGCCGCCCGCCGAGACGCCACCAATGTGGCGTTGCAATCTGCTCGGGTCGGGGCCCAACAACTCGACCTCGATGCTGCCCACATCGGCACTTTCGAAATCGACCTGGTGGCAGCCGATGTGGCCGCCCGGGACTGGCTGGGCGCCCAGTCGATCGAACCGGTCGAGATACAGGTCACACCCGATGAGATCCGGGTCACTGTCGCAATCGAAACCGAAACGCCGCTTTTGTCGTTGGTGGGGATCAGCTCCCGCACCGTTACCGGCACCGCGACGGCGGTCCCGGCTCGAGGAGTCACCGAGGAAGAATGATGCGCACCTACATGCAGTTCATCCGGGCTGCTCTGGCGATCGTGGCCACCGTGGTGTTGGTGGTTGGGGTACCTGTTGGGCTGGTGGTGGCGGTGGGCTGGCCGCTGCCTCGCACCATGCTGGTCTGGTCACAGATCTCAGCGACCCTCGACGGCACCGTGCCCCTCGACCCCCGTGTCCTGTGGTCGGTGCTGGCCATCGGGATCTGGGTGGCGTGGGCCCAGCTGGTGGTCGCGTTGATTCTGGAGGTCGCGGCGGTCATACGAGGCGCGGTTGTCCGGCCGGTTACCGGTCTGGGGGCGATGCATCGGGTCGCTTCGGGCCTGGTGGGTTCGATCATGGTGCTGGCTCCCAGCACCCCAGCGTTCGCCTCGACGGCCGTCGCCGACGACGCCCGGGAACTGGCGTTGGAGCTCACCACCACGGTGGAGACCAACCTCAACGAAACCACGATCGTCATCGACGCGTCAGGCCAGGTGGCAGTCGAAACCCAGACCGGCAGCGCTGAGTCCGAGTCAAGTGTCGAACATGTGGTGCAGCGGCGCGAGACCCTGTGGGGGATCGCCGAGCGGTATCTGGCCCCGGGCGGGTCCGTGGCTGAGATCAGCGCCGCGGTGGAAACGATCTTTGCTGCCAACCAGGGCCGGCCCCAGCCTGGGGGAGTGGCCCTGACCGAGGCCGGGGTGATCAGTCCGGGTTGGACGTTGACCATCCCCGGAGCCCAACCCCTCGAAAACGCTGCCCTAGAGGGCCCGAAGGTAGGGGCTGGTGAGGTGGTGGTGGAGTCCGGTGACACGTTGTGGGGCATCGCCGCGACCCATCTGGGTGATCCCACCCGCTTCGCCGATATCGCTGCGGCCAACCCCCAGGTCACCAACCCGTCCCGGATCCAGCCCGGGTGGGTGCTCAGTTTGCCGGGAGATGCATCGGTGACTCCATCGGTGTCACCGTTTGCTTCGACAACGCCCACATCGACCCCACCGGCCCCACCGGCGCCGGTGGTGACCGAAACCCCCGCACCAGCTGAACAGTCCCCTGAGCTACTCCCAGAGGGGGTTTCCGAGCCTGGCGTGACCAACGAGGTCGACCCAGCGACAGGAGCTGAAGACCCAAGCGGACAAGCCGTCACCACCGAAGCCGAGCCGGAGCCCGCCCAGGGCGGGTTCGGGCCCGTTGAGTCTGCATCTGCTCCAGAGCTCCCAGAACCCGAGCTGGTCGAAGACGTCGACGGCCTCGACGAATCCGACGAGTCGTTCGATGCCGCTGCCTCTACCGCACCGGTGGCGCCGATCGGTCTGTTGGGTGGGGGAGTGGCCACCGCCGGGATCTTGGTGCTGTTGGATCGTTATCGGCGTGCCCGTCAACGAGCCCGCCAGCGTGGCGAGTTTGTGGCGGTACCCCCGCCACCTTTGCGGCAGGCTGAAACGCAGCTGCGGGCCGGTGCTGAGCCGGATCGTGCGCAGCTGGTCGATGTGGCGTTGCGGGCAGCGGCCGCCGCGACCGGAAGCACCGGCCTGGGTGCGATCGCCTGGGTCGAAGCCACCGATCGTCACGTCGAAATCCACCTCGTCGACGCGGCTCCGGCTCCGCGGGGCTTCGTGCAGATCGGCCCATGCGGTTGGCGTAGCGCCACCGACGTTGACGAACTTGCGCGCCAGGGCGCCCAAGCCGCTTCGCCTGCCCCCGCGTTGGTACCAGTCGGGACCACCGTCGAAGGCGGCGAAGTGCTCGTTGACCTTGAAGCGGCCGGTGTGCTCAGCGTCGACGGACCCCCCGAGCTGGTGGCGGGCTGGTTGCGGTCGGTAGCGGTGAGCGCCGCGACCGCCCGGTGGGTGGAACAACCTCGGGTCATGGTGGTGGGCTTGACCGGGGACCTGACCTCGGTGCCGTGGGTCCAGGCCATCAGCCTGCGCGACGCCATCGGTCATGCAGCAGACCGCACCAGTGAGGTATCGACCTTGTTGGCGTCGGTGGGTTGTGGCTCGACTGCCCAGGCCCGGGCGGTGGGGGAGACTCCCGATACTTGGGAGCCCACCGTTGTTGTCAGCACGACGGCGTTGACCGATCTCGAGGTTGGCCAGGCTGAGATCGTTGCTGCCCGGCCCCATCACACCGTCGGGGTGGTCGCTCCAGCCGGATCGGTTGAGGTGGGGATCCGGGGGGAGATCACCCCAGAGGGATACCTGGTGCTGCCCGGAGTCGACCTGGTGGTCCAGGCCCGCCAACTCGACACCGACGACACCCGCCTCATCGTGGAACTCCTGACCGACGCCGCGTCCGCCGAGATCACGACCGAACCCGACCCTGACCTGGCCCAGCCTCGAATCGCGCCGACTCCCGAACCAGCCGAAAACACCGACGAACACGCGAGCGAACCGCCCAGCGCCGGAATGCTCAAAGCCCTGTTGGCTGAGGTCGACGTGCTGGTCAAAGTGTTCGGCGATGTCACCATCTCCCGACCCAGCCCCGACGGGGAACGGAGCGAGGTGTCGCTCAGCAAGGTCAAAGCGACCGAAGCAGGTGTGTACCTGGCGCTACGCGAGAGCGCCGTTCCTCGCGAAGACGTCCAGGCCGCCTTGTGGCCCGCGGGTGACAACTCGGCCAAGACGTTCAACAACGTGATCGCTGCCCTGCGGTCGGGGTTGGGCGATGACCGCGACGGCGAGCGGTTGTTGCCCCAGGCCGCCAGTGGCCGCTATGTGCTGAGCCCGCGGGTGGTTACCGACTATGGCCTGTTCTGGACCCTGGTCGAAGCCGCCGAAGACACCGAAGACGCCAACACTGCCGCTGACCTGTTGAGCGAAGCATTGGGTCTGGTGGAAGGAGAGCCTTTCACTGGGCTTGGTCGGTCCTTTGCTTGGTCGGCTGCCCAGGCTGGGATGATGGTTGCCCAGATCGTCGACGCTGCCGAGGAGGTAGCCGAGATTCGACTCGCCACCGGCGACTGGCGCCAAGCCGAGTGGGCTGCCCGCCGGGGCCTGCGGGCCATGCCGTCAGATGAGCGGATGTATCGGCTCCTGATGCGCACCGCGCATGCCGCTGGGAGTCGCCCCGGGGTTCACCGGGCCTTCCGGGAGCTTTGCGACGCCGTGGCTGACCCAGATGACGGCTGTGAGCCCCATGACACTGT
>CAZEFG010000220.1:0-4493 GCA_964511355.1 uncultured Iamiaceae bacterium | reverse complement strand
TCGGGCGCGAACCGCACCTCGGCATACACCACACCGTCGTCGGCAAGATCCTCGGCGCACTCCCGAGCGACCCGAATGAGCGCGTCGCGGTGCTGCATGACCCCCACCGTGTGCTGGAACGTCTCGAGGTAGAGGACCAGGTCGTTGCGGGCGGCCCCCGAGTGGAACCAGGCGCTGAGTTCTTCGACGTCGGTGCTCGGCAACGACCGGTACCCGTGCTCGTCGGCCAGCTCGATCACGGTTTGGGGTCGCAGCCCGCCGTCGAGGTGGTCGTGCAGGAGGACCTTGGGAGCCTGGCGGATGGAATCGAGGGTGAGCGGTGCGGCCACAGTTCTCCTCGGAGGGGATTGCTCCCTCGGTCAGCGGGTTGGAGCGATGGTACCGGTCTGTGCTGGGACAGGGCGCCTCCCCTGGGCGATGATGGGGCCCATGACGTCTGTGTCGCATGCCGGTCGACTGCTGGTGGCTACCGCGGCGATCGGCGACCCCAACTTCGAGCGCACCGTCATCCTGCTCATCGATCACGATGCCGACGGCGCCCTCGGCCTCGTGCTCAACCGGCCGTCGGATCTGTCGGCACGCGATGTGCTGCCGGGCTGGTCGGATCTGGCGGTGAGCCCAGGGGTGGTCTTCGCCGGAGGTCCGGTTGAGAGTGAGGGCATCATCGGGCTCGGGCGGCGCAGCGAACGGGATCCCGACGGACCGTTCCAGCGCACCGTCGGCTCGGTCGGGGTGGTCGACCTCAGCGTCGAGCCGATCGACGCCGTCGGCCGCGTCGAAGGGATTCGTTTCTTCGCGGGCTACGCCTCATGGGGGCCGGGCCAGCTCGAGTCCGAACTGGTGCAGTCGGCGTGGTGGATCGTCGACGCCGATCCGTCCGACCCGCTGACCGACAGTCCCGACGATCTTTGGGCCGCGGTCCTGCGCCGTCAGCCCGAGCCGTTGCGGCGTTGGAGCTACTACCCGGTCGACCCGAACTGGAACTGAGCGGCGGACCGTTCGGGCCCGGCGCGGGGCTCAGCCGGTGAAACCGTAGGGCGGGTTCTCGGGCGAGATCTGGAGCCAGTTGTCGGCGGGGTAGTCGGCGTCTCGTTCGACGGCGTGCAGCGTGTAGGCGTGGCGCGACCGCGGTGAGCGGTTCGGGCCGCTCAGGTGGGGCAGCAGCCCGTGCAGGACCACCAGTGTCCCGGCCGGAGCTTCGAGGGGGACGATGGTGTCGAGGGGATACTCGTTGGGGTCGAACACCTCGAAGTCGGTGCCTCCGCCCGGAGTCCGCCGGTAACGCTTCTTGGCGGGCAGACGGTGTCCGCCGGGCAGTGCGTACAGGCACCCGTTCTCGGTCGTGGCGTCTTCGAGAGCAAACCAGAAGCCGGTGACCGAGACGGGGTCGGTCCACAGGAACGTGTGGTCGGTGTGGCACACCACCTCGCCGCCGATGTTGGGCTGTTTGAAGATGTACATCGACTGGAGTAGCACCGGGTCGACCATTCCGATGCCCTTGGCCACCTCGCCCAACTTGGTCGAGTGGGAGAACCGGGTGAACACCGGGTCGAGGTCGTGCATGGCGTGGCCGAGCTTGTTGATCGAGAGCTCCTTGGCCTGGCGGAGTTGGCCGGTCTCGTCGAATGCCTCCTCCTCGAAGAAGAAGCTGACCTTGTTGCCGGACTCAAGGAAGTACTCGTCGGTGCGGCTGACCTGATCGGTGGTGGAAAAGATCGAGGCAACACCTTCGGCCACCGGATCGAAATCCGCGACCAGCTGGTTGGCCCGGTCGATCAGGGACTGGCGGGTGGCATCGTCGATGAAGTTCTCGATGACGAGGAATCCGTCGCGGTCGTAGTCGGCCCGCTGAGCATCGGTGATCATCCTCCCAAGGCTACGCCGTCGCGCACCCAGATCTCGATGGCGCTGGCCAGCAGCTGCACCCCGATGGCGGCCACGATGAGTCCGAGCACCCTCGACACGAGATCGACCACGCTCGGCGACAGCATCCGCCCGAAGGTGCTCGCGAACCGAAGGAACAGGTAGACGACCGCCAAGGCCACCAACAGGGCCAGACCGACCGACAGGCGCCCGCCCAGGTCCTCGGCGTCCGACACCGCCAGCATCGTGGCGGCGATCGCGCCCGGTCCGGCCAGCAGAGGCGTGCCCAGCGGGACCAGCGCCACGTTCGACTCGCTTTCGACGGCGGTGAGTTGGTTGCTGCCGGTGGGGTTCAACAGTTCATAACCCACCAGTAGGAGCAGGAGACCACCAGCCACCTGAAGCGCTTCGAGCGAGATCCCGACCAGGTTGAGGAGCTGCTCGCCGGCCAGGGCGAACAAGAAGATGACGCTGCCCGCCACCACGGTGGCCAACCATGCCGAGCGTCGTTGCTGACCCGGTTCCTGGCGGCGGGTGAGCCCCAGGAAGATGGGCACGTTGCCGATCGGATCCATGATCACCAGCACCGTCACGAGGGTGGTGACGAAGAGGGTTCCGTCGAGGGCAAATCGGTCCATGGTGGCAACATACGTTGCGTTGGGCGGTCACGGGGGAAGATCACCCGGGGCGAACCGGTTGCATCAGGCATGCGAATCGACATCTGGTCCGACGTGGTCTGCCCGTGGTGCTACCTGGGGAAGCGGCGCCTGGACCGGGCGCTCGAACAGCTCGGCGAGCCGAGCGATGTCGAGGTGGAGTTCCGGGCCTTCCAGCTCGACCCCACGGCGAGCACCGAGCCGGGCGACCTGCGCCGTTCGATCGAAGCCAAGTACGGCCCCGGTGCCTATGACCAGATGGCCACCCGGTTGACAGCCCTCGGTCAGGCCGAGGGTATCGACTACCGGTTCGACCTTGCCTTGCGGGTCAACACCCTCGATGCCCATCGCCTGACTGCGTGGGCCCTGGCCGAAGGCGGAGCCAACGCGCAGGCCGCCTTGGTCGAGCGGCTGTTCCGCGCCTACTTCGAGGAAGGGGCCAATGTGGCCGACCACTCGGCCCTGGCGACGATGGCGGGTGAGGTGGGACTCGACACAGCGCTTGCAGTCGAGGCCCTGGCGACGGGGTCGCACGCCGAGACCGTGGCCGAAGACCTACGTCAGGCCCGGGAGCGGGGCCTTACGGGGGTGCCAGCATTCGTGGTGAACGACGAGTTCGTCATCCCCGGGGCTCAGGACGTCGACACCCTGGTCAAGCTCTTGGGCCGCGTCGCCGGTAGGGCCTGACCCGCGGTCGTCGATCGCCCTACGGCTGGGTTCCTAGAGGCGGAACGGGTTCGGGAAGATTTCATCGAGGGTGAAGGTGCCGACCCCGTCGATGATGACCAGGGCGTCGGGGCGCAGTAGCTCGACCATCACCTGACGGCAGGCGCCGCAGGGCATGAGGGTGCCGGGCTGATCGGGGTCGCCGTCGAGGCAGCTCACCGCCAGGGCAACCAGGTCGGTGTGGCCGGCGGCCCGGGCGGCGAACATCGCCGTGCGTTCGCCGCACACCGCCAACCCGTAGCTGGCGTTCTCGATGTTGCAGCCGCCCACGGCCGCCCCGTCGACGGTGAGGACGGCGGCACCGACGCGGAAGTTCGAGTACGGAACATAGGCCCGTTCGCCGTGCTGGCGGGCGGCTCCGAGGAGGGCTTCGACGGCTGCTGGGCTGAGTTCAGTCATGGCGTATCCGATCGAGGACCAACGGCTGTATCTCAGGAACGGACGCTCCGATGGCGAATGAATCTTCGAGGACCGACAACGCAGCCGGAAGACGAGAGGGCTCGTCGGTGTGCAGCTCCAGCAAGGGTTGTCCGGCCCGGACCTGATCGCCGGGTTTGGCCCTGATCACCACTCCGGCAGCGGCGCTGACCGTGTCCTCCTTCCGGCTCCGGCCTGCGCCCAGACGCCAGGCGGCGATGCCGACCGGGCGTGCATCGAGGCGTTGCAGGACGCCATCGGTGGGGGCGTTGATGACCTCGACGTGACGGGCGGTGGCCAGCGGTGCGTCGGGGTCGCCGCCCTGAGCCGAGATCATCGTCCGCCAGGTGTCCATGGCGCCGCCGGAGGCGAGCACGGCGGCGGGGTCGGCGTCGATTCCGGCCAGCTCGAGCATCTCACGGGCCAAAGCCACCGTGACTTCGACCAGGTCGGCAGGCCCGCCCCCGGCGAGCACCTCGACCGACTCGGTGACCTCAAGGGCGTTGCCCGCCGTGAGCCCCAGGGGGGTGTCCATGGCGGTGAGCAGGGCCGAGGTGCGGACACCGTGGGTGGCGCCCAACTCGACCATGGTGGTGGCGAGACGTCGCGCCCGGTCGAGGTCGGTCATGAACGCCCCGCCGCCGACCTTGACATCGAGAACCAGGGCGTCGGTGCCCTCGGCGATCTTCTTGCTCATGATCGAGCTGGCGATCAGCGGGATGGCCTCGACCGTGCCGGTGACGTCGCGCAAGGCGTAGAGCTTGCGATCGGCCGGCGCGAGGTCGGCGCTCGCCCCGCAGATGACGGCGCCGATGTCGGCCATCTGGGCGA
>CAZEFG010000219.1:0-4503 GCA_964511355.1 uncultured Iamiaceae bacterium | reverse complement strand
TGCAAGGTGACCCAGAGATCATCGAGTTCCTGAACGAGGCGCTGACCGCTGAACTCACCGCGGTCAACCAGTACTTCATCCACGCCAAGATGCAACAGGACTGGGGCTACCTGAAGCTGGCCGCCAAGACCCGCCACGAGTCGATCGACGAGATGAAGCACGCCGAGACGATCATCGAGCGGATTCTCTACCTGGAGGGCGTTCCCAATCTCCAGCGTCTGGGTGCTGTTCGGGTGGGTGAGACGATCACCGAGCAGTTCCAGCTCGACCTCGAGTCCGAGAAGGCAGCGCTCGACATGTACAACCAGGGTGCGGAGTTGGGTCGCGCCAAGAGCGACAACGGAACCAGCGAGCTGTTCGAAGGTCTTCTGGTCGACGAAGAGGGCCACACCGACTGGCTCGAGACCCAGCTTCGCCTCATCGAACAGCTGGGCGAGCCGCTCTACCTCTCCACCAAACTCGACGACTGACGTTCGCACCGTGGAGGACTTCGACGGCAAGGTGGCCGTGATCACCGGCGCGGCCAGCGGCATCGGAGCGGCCATGGCCCGCCGATTTGCCGCCGAGGGCATGAGGTTGGTGCTCGCCGATGTCGAGGAGGCCCCGCTGCAGGCATTGGTCGACGAACTTGAGGGCGCCGGCACCGAGGCCATCGGGGTGCCGACCGACGTGTCCGACGCCGTCTCCATGGATCACTTGGGCGCGGCCACGTTCGAGCGGTTCGAGACGGTCAACGTGGTCTGCAACAACGCCGGCGTAACGGGCTCATCGGCGCCCACGGCCGAGTTGACCGCCGCCGACTGGCAATGGGTTCTCGGCGTCAACCTGATGGGTGTGGTCCACGGCCATCGCATCTTCCAGCAGCACCTGATGAGCCACGGCGACGGCCACATCGTGAACACCGCTTCGGTAGCGGGGATGACCGCCTTCGCCGGCCTCGCTCCCTACCACGCCACCAAGCACGCGGTTCTGGCGCTCTCGGAGGTGGTCTTCAGCGAGTTGGCAGCGGCCGGGTCAATGGTGGGGATCACGGCGTTATGCCCGGGATTCGTCAACACCCGGATCGCCGAGTCGGACCGCAACCTGCCGCCCCACCTGGCCGAGGGGCTCACCGCCGGTCCCGGGGAGGCCGCTGAGACAAGGGCGCTGATCCGCGACTTCTTCGCCACCCGCCAATCACCTGACGAGGTCGCCGATCTGGTGGTCGAGGCGATCAGGAACCGTCAGTTCTACCTCTTCACCGCCGACACGTGGGCCTCCCACGTCGCCGAACGACATGCCGACATTGAGGCTGGCCGAAATCCCCGTCCCAAATCCTCGATGCTCGAAGAGATCATCTTCTCGCCCGAGGTGGATGCCACCTAGGCCATCACGGCCTGGGAGCCCAGCGTTCGAGGAAGAACTGGACGTTGGGTCCGATGGTGAGGGCAAACAAGATGGTGCCGAGACCGACGCTGCCGCCGAGGACGAAGCCGAGCGCCAGCGCGCTCAATTCGATGCCCGTACGGACCCGTCGCACCGAAACCCCGCGGCGGGCGATGGCGGTCATCAGGCCATCGCGAGGCCCGGCGCCGAGTCCGGCGCCGATGTAGAGCCCCGATCCCGGGCCGAACAGGAACGTTCCCACCCCGAGGAACACCAGCTTCTGCCAGGTCAGGTCGGGTTCGGGGAGCCAGAGGCGGGTGAGGTCGATCGTGACCCCGATGAGCACCATGTTGGCGAACGTGCCGATTCCGGGGCGCTCCCGCATGGGGATCCACAGCAACATCATCAGAGCGCCCAGCAGGATGCCGGCGGTGCCTATGGGGATGCCGGTGTGGATGTTGACGCCTTGGTGCAACACGTCCCAAGGCCCGAGACCCAGGTTGGCGTTGATCATGAGAGCGATGCCGAACCCGCACATCATGAGTCCGCCCACCAGACGCGGCAGGCGACGAACCAGCTCACGGGGCGGCAGGATGACTTTGGTGACAACAGGGACCGACGGCACCGCCCGATCGTACAGAGGGGCCGTGTGCCTACCGGCCGTATAACCCGAGGGCGCTCGGGGTCGACCGCATTCCTTTGAGTGTCACAGCGTCCTTTCATGATGGTCGCATGCTTATCGATACCTCTTGTCCCATATGCCGCTCCCCAGGTCGCTCACCCTGTGCTGAGTGCGCCGAACTGTTCGTTCCTCACGGGCCGGTCGAACCCACGCCTCGGGGCCTCGATGCGGTCTTCGCGGCGACCGCCTACGCCGAGGCCGCCCGGCCCCTCATCACCGCGCTCAAGTACCGAAATCAGCGAGGCGCCACCGGCTGGCTGGCCGATGCCATGGTGGCTGTGCTGCCCGAGGACATGGTGGCTGTGCTGCCCGAGGACATGGTGGCTGTGCTGCCCGAGGACACGGTGGCTGTGCTGCCCCCAGCGCATCGGACGGTGGTGGTGACCTGGGCGCCGACCACCCCGGCGCGGCGCCGCGAGCGCGGGTTCGACCAGGCCGAGTTGTTGGCCCGAGCCGTGGCCCGCCGCATCAAGCTCCGTCCCCGTCGCCTGCTGGTCCGCCGAGCCGGCCAGACTCAGACCGGTCGGGGCGGGGCCGAGCGTCGCCATGACTCGCCGGTCTTCGCTCTGGCATCCCGGTCGGTGCCGCGGTCGATCCTTCTCATCGACGACGTGGTCACCACCGGCTCCACCCTCGCTGCGGCGGCCGCCGCTCTGCGCCGCGGGGGAGCCGACGTCGTGGTCGGGCTGGTGGCGGCGGCCACTCCACGCCCCCAGGATTGAGCCATTAGCGTGCTGGCTGATGGCTACAACCGATCCTCCCGTTCCGTCATTGCGGATTCTGGTGTGCGACGACCATCCGTTGTTTCGCCGGGCGGTGGTCACCTCGCTCGAAGAGGCCGGGTTCGACATCGTGGCCGAAGCCGCCACCGGCGACGAGGCGGTCGAACGAGCCATCGATCACGCCCCCGATGTCGTACTCATGGACCTGCGCATGCCCAACGGCACCGGAGTCGAAGCCACCGCCGCCATCCGTCGCCACCGGCCCTGGACCCGAGTTCTGGTGCTAACCGTCAGCGACGATCTCGATGAGTTGGTGTCGGCCTTTTCTGCCGGTGCGGTGGGCCACCTCCGCAAGGAGGAGTCGATGGCCGTCCTGCCCGACGCGCTTCGAACTGTGTTCAACGGCGGGGTGATCCTCGGACCGTCGCTGGCTAGGGCCATAAAGCTTGAGGTCGAGGGTGTTGAGCGTCGTCTGGCTGCGGAACCGTCGGTGGCGGCGAACTCGGCCACCGGCACGGTGTGGGGCCTATCTGACCGTCAGCGTGACCTGCTCGACCGGTTGTCGGAGGGAGACGACGTGGTCGGCGCGGCAGCTTCTCTCGGCATCCACGAAGGCATGGCCCGCACCGAGTTGCGCGCTGCGCTCGAAGGTTTGCACCGGTTGGCCACCCTCGAAGCGTCGTTGGCTCAGCCTCCCCCGGCGACCTGATCGGTCAGAGGGGCTGGCCTCGTTAGACTCGGAACCCTCATGTCAATGCTCAAGAAGGTCCTACGCGCTGGCGAGGGCAAGAAGCTCAAGGCGCTGTCGGGGCTGGTCCCCGAGATCAACGCCCTCGAACCCGAGATGCAGGCGCTCACCGACGACGCGCTGCGGGCCAAGACGGCTGAGTTCAAGCAGCGGGTCGAGAACGGCGAGTCGCTCGACGATCTGTTGATCGAGGCCTTCGCTGTGACCCGCGAGGCCGCGTGGCGGGTGATCGGCCAACGCCACTTCGACGTCCAGCTCATGGGCGGTGGGGCGCTGCACTTCGGCTGGGTGGCCGAGATGAAGACCGGCGAAGGCAAGACCCTCGTGTCGACCTTGCCGGTGTATCTCAACGCGCTCAGCGGCAAGGGCGTTCACGTGGTCACCGTCAACGACTACCTCGCCACCTTCCACCGCGACTGGATGGGACGCATCTACCGCTGGCTCGGGCTCGAAGTCGGTCTGGTCGTTCCTGGCAACCATGACGCCACCCACAAGCGCGAGCAGTACCTGGCCGACATCACCTATGCCACCAACAACGAGCTCGGCTTCGACTATCTCCGCGACAACATGGTCATGTCGCTCGACCGCAAGACCCAGCGCGGCCACAACTTCGCCATCATCGACGAGGTCGACTCCATCCTCATCGACGAAGCGCGTACCCCGCTCATCATCTCGGGCCGTCTCGCCGACGCCGCGCAGATGTACTACCAGTTCGCCAGCATCGTGCGGGGCCTCGAACGCGATGTCGACTACGAGGTCGACGAAGAGAAGCGCACCATCTCGCCCCTCGAACCTGGTATCGAAAAAGTCGAGAACGCTCTCGGGGTCGAGAACCTCTACGACCAGGTCGACGCCAACCTGGTCCACCACCTCAGCGCCGCCATCAAGGCCAAGGAGCTGTACCGGCGCGACAAGGACTACATCCTCGCCGACGGCGAGGTGAAGATCGTCGACGAGTTCACCGGCCGCATCCTCGAGGGGCGCCG
>CAZEFG010000218.1:0-4522 GCA_964511355.1 uncultured Iamiaceae bacterium | reverse complement strand
ACCGAGACGACCCGACCGGTCGAGCTGGTGAACCACTACCTCGTCGGTGACCGCCAACGCCACCGTCTCCATCTCCTCGAGACCCTGCCCAGGGGTCGACCGAACCCTGAGGGCAGCCGGTACGACCGCGACCGAACCCAAGGCCGCGGTGGCGATAGCTTCCGACGCTGGTACACGCCCCGTCGGGTCGAGGTGATCGAGCTACTGGCCGAGCGCAACCTCCTGCCCGCCATCACCTTCATCTTCAGTCGGGCAGCCTGCGACGACGCGGTGAAGGCGTGTCTCGACGCCGGATTGCGGCTGACCGACCGGCGCGAGCGGCAACGCATCAGGGAGGTGGTGGAGGCCCGGGTGCGCGACATGAGCGACGAGGACCTCGCCGCGCTCGACTACGAACGTTGGCTCGCTGCTCTCGAAGCCGGGTTGGCAGCCCATCACGCGGGCATGGTTCCGCCCTTCAAGGAAGCCGTCGAGGCGGTCTTCACCGAGGGCCTGGTAAAGGCGGTGTTCGCCACCGAGACTCTGGCCCTGGGCATCAACATGCCCGCCCGAACCGTGGTGATCGAAAAGCTCTCGAAATTCACCGGGGAACGCCACGAGTCCCTGACGCCGGGCGAGTACACCCAGCTCACCGGCCGGGCCGGGCGCCGGGGAATCGACTCGGTAGGCCATGCCGTGGTGCTGTGGTCGCCGTTCACCACCTTCGACGATGTCGCTCGGCTCGCATCGAGTCGGTCATTCGAGCTGCGGTCGGCCTTTCGGCCCACATACAACATGGCGGCCAACCTGGTCCGACGCTACGACCCCGACGAGGCGGTGGCGATGATCGCCCGCTCGTTCGCCCAGTTCCACACCGACCGCACGATCGTCAGCATCAGCCGCCGCACCGACGAACGGCGGGCGGCCAGGCGGAAGGCCGAGAAGGACCTCGAGTGCGACCTCGGCGATGTTGCGGAGTATCAGGAGCTTCAGCACCGCCTCCGTAGGGCCCGCCGGCCAGCGCGGGTTCCGGAGTCGGTCGTGGGTGCGGCACTGGCCGATCTGCGTCCCGGCGATGTGGTGATGGTGCCCCGGGGTAGTGCCGCCGGTCCTGCGGTGATCCTCAGCGTGGCCCAACGCAAGGGCGGCGACGTCCGTGTCCGAGCAGTGGGCGATCAGCGCCATCTGCTGACCCTCGGGCCTCGGGATTTTCTCGACCAACCCGTGGTGCTCGGCCGGGTCGATCTGCCGGTCCCGTTCGCGCCGAACAATCGAGCTTTCGCCAACGAGGTCAGGGCCCGGTTGCGCCGGTCGGGCATCCGCGCCGGCAAGGCTCGACGAGCCACTCGCGGTCGCGATCCCTCTGAGGTGGCCGACCTTCGCCGCCAGGTGGCCGAGCATCCGGTGGCCGCCTGCCCCGACCTCGATCGACACCTCCGAGCACTACGCCAGATCGAACGAATCGACCGTGAGACGGCGTCGCTCGAGCGTCAACGCGAGCGACGGTCCACCTCCCTCGCCACCCAGTTTGAGCACCTCATAGAGGTGATGGAGCGCTGGGGCCACATCGACGACTGGCAGCTCACCCCGGCAGGGGAGTTGCTCGCCCGCATCTACCACGAAAGCGATTTCCTCATCGCCGAGGCCCTTCACCGGGGTTTGCTCGATGATCTCGATCCGCCATCACTGGCCGGGGTGGTGTCGGCTTTCACCTACGAGCAGCGCGGCCGCGACGAGCCCGGACCGCCGTACTTCCCGCCTGGTCCGATCCGGGGCCGCATCGCCGAGATCTCGCTCATCGCTACCGAACTGAACCGGGACGAGACCAGCGCCGCGCTCGGGCTCACCCGACCTCCCGATCCGGGCTTCATCGCCATCGCCCACGCCTGGGCATCAGGTGACGGCCTCGACGATGTCTTGAGCGACGACCTGGTCACCGGCGGCGACTTCGTCCGCAACATCAAGCAACTGATCGACCTGTTGCGCCAGCTTGGTCACATCGCCCCTGATCCCGACACCGCTCTCGCCGCTCGCCGAGGCGCCGATGCCCTGTTCCGGGGCGTGATCGAGTCGTCATCGACGGTGGGCACTCCTCCCGACCAGGAGTCGCCCGAGGACCCGACCGAACCGCGTCCATCCGACCGGGGGCCTGACCAGGACCGATGACGATCCGCAAGGGAGAGGATTGGGGCCGGGCCGCCCCGCTGCCTGCCGACGGGGTCGTGGTAGCTAGCGATGCCGAAGCTCGGCGGGTGGTGACCCAGGCCCGCCGCACGGGTGAGGCCATTCCGGTGTTGGGGCTCGTCGGGGGCGACCTGGCCCAGTCGGTGGGCGCCACCGGCGACCTCGATCGCCTGCGTTCTGAGCTCGCTCAGGAGGTGCCGGTCGATCTCGGTGCGGTCCTGATCGACGGCAAGCTGCACTGGTTCGTGGCCCACCTGGTGGCCCGGCACCGCTGGTGGGCTCGCCGTTTCGTGGTGGCCATGAACGCCGAGTATCTCGGGGCATGGAAGGTGGCTCCCCGTGGTCATCCCAACGACGGACGCCTCGATGTCCTCGATGGTCGGTTGAGCCTCGATGACCGGATCAAGGCCAAACGGCGCCTACCTCACGGCGGACACATCCCGCACCCCGACATCACCACCCGTCGGGTAACGGCGATCCAGGTCGACTTCGACCGGCCCACGCCGGTCTACCTCGACGGCGAGCCGGTCGCCCGGGCCCGGCATCTGAGCATCAGGGTGGAGCCCGATGCGCTTACGTGCGTGTTCTGACCCGCACTTGTTCGATGCCCCTAAGGTGAGGTCGTGGACACTGCTGCGGCCAAGGAACAGGTACGGGCCGAGATCGACCGCCTGTCGCAGGGGTTGGTCGACATCTCGCACTCGATCCATGACCACCCGGAGCTGAACTTCGAGGAGCGCCACGCCCACGACCTGTTGTGCCGCGCCCTGGCCGACGCGGGCCTGGAGGTCGAGCCCCACGCCTATGGCCTCGAGACCGCCTTCGCCGCCCGGGCCGGCACCGAGGGTCCCCTGGTGGCGGTCATCTGTGAATACGATGCTCTGCCCGAGATAGGCCACGCCTGCGGCCACAACGTGATCGCGGCGGCGGGTCTCGGCGCGGGCATCGCCGCTGCCAAGCTGGCCGACGAACTGGGTGGGCGAGTGGTGGTGCTGGGGACTCCCGCCGAAGAGGGTGGGGGAGGCAAGGTGTTCATGGCCCGACACGGCGCGTTCGACGATGTCGATGCAGCCATGATGATCCACCCCGCCGACCGCGATCTCGCCCTCATGACCACCTTGGCCATCCACCAGGTCGAGGTTCAGTATCACGGTGAGGCGTCCCACGCCGCGGCCGCACCCCACCTGGGACGCAACGCACTCGATGCCGCCGTGCTCGGTTACATGAATGTGGCTGCCCTGCGTCAACACATCCGGTCCGACGAACGGGTCCACGGGGTCTTCGTCGACGGCGGGGCCAAGCCCAACATCGTGCCGAGCCATGCCAGCACCCTCTGGTACGTCCGCGCCGCCAGCCTCGCCGCCCTCGAATCCCTCAAGCCGCGCGTGCTCGCAGCGCTCGAGGCGGGGGCCCAGGCCACCGGTTGCACCGTCGAGCATCGCTGGAACGATCCCGCCTACGCCGACCTGATCACCAACGCGAAACTCGCGGCGCTCTACGACACCAACGCCCGCTCCGATGGGCGGAATCACGTCTCGCCGGCGGTGGGCGAGGGCGTGGTCGGGAGTACCGACATGGGCAATGTCAGCTACCTGACCCCCTCGATCCATCCCATGGTGAAGGTCGCCCCGCGAGGCGTCTCGATTCACACCCCCGAGTTCGCCACCCACGCGCGGGGCCCAGGCGGCGACTCCGCCGTCATCGACGGCGCCAAGGCCATGGCCGCCACCGTGGTCGACCTCTGGACCCGTCCCGAGGTCCTCACCGAGGTACGCAATGAATGGGCCGCGGCCACCGAAGGTGAACATCTACCGGTGATATGACCCCTGGGCGCCACCCGCAGTGGTCCCCGGTTGGAGCATGAGCAGGGCCTAGTGTCACCCTCGTGGCCGTCTACGTCGCCGAGGAGTTCACCCCGTCTGAGTCCGAGGTGCTCCGTCGGTACTTCACCAACCTCGACGGGCCGGTGTTCGCACTGGTCAACCTCCCTGAGGTGGTCAAGGGGGCGCTGTTCGCGCGCTATTCCCGGTCCGCCAAGAGCCTGCGTCGCCTGTTTCTCGACGAGTTCGTGAGCGACCTCGACATCGAAGGCGACCGGACCATCGATGCCACCGTCGGGTTGCGGCGGGCCGAGGAACTGTACGACCGGGTGTTCTTCGACTACGGCGACGATTCGGTGGCGCAGTTGGGCGGCGTTCACCTGGCCTGCGAACAGGCCTCGAATCTGCTCACCAAGATCCTCGAGTGGGGTCGGCTGATGTCGTACCTCGAGCAGTCCACCCGCTACATCGCCTACGACGCCCGCATCGGCGGCCGCTACCGCTACCACCGTGATCCCGCCGTCCTCTCCTCACCCCTT
>CAZEFG010000217.1:0-4538 GCA_964511355.1 uncultured Iamiaceae bacterium | reverse complement strand
GAGGGTGTCGCCGGGCGAGAAGGCGGGGACGTCGTCGCGGAGGCTGCTCTGGTCGACGAGATCGGTGGGTTGCATGTCGGGGTGCTCCTGCACGTACTTCGGGACAGCCACGTTGACTGACCCGCAATCAGGGGGACTCGCCAGGATAGAGGATGCTCGCTGTCATTCCCAAGCCGAGCGGCGATGATCCGGGTCTGTTTCGGGGCCCAGGTCGAACTCCTCGAGCATCTCACCCTCGTCAGCGGTCAGGCCACCCCGCCGTGCGATCAGATCGGGACGGTGAGCAACGGTTCGCGCGATGGCCTGAGCCCGCCGCCATCTGGCCACCTTGGCGTGATCACCAGAGCGCAACACCTCGGGTACGGTCCAGCCCCTGAACTCCGCCGGACGGGTGTACTGGGGGTACTCGAGGAGGTCTTCGCTGAAGGACTCCTCGGTAGCTGACGCCTGGTTGCCCATCACCCCCGGGACCAAGCGACCTACCGCTTCCAGGATGACCAGAGCCCCGACCTCGCCACCGGCCAGGACATAGTCGCCAATTGAGATCTCGCCGTCGACGAGGTGTTCGCGGATGCGCTGGTCGACGTTCTCGTAGCGACCGCACAGCAGAGAGAAGCCGTCGGTGGCGGCGAGCTCTCGCGCCATGGTCTGGTCGAAGCGGCGCCCACCAGGGTCGAGAAGGAACAGCGGGCGAGGTGGATCGACAGCTTCGACGGCCGCGAACACCGGCTCGGGCATGAGCACCATTCCCGCTCCCCCACCGAAAGGCGCATCGTCGACGGTGCGGTGGGGGTCGGTGGTCTGGGCCCGCAGATCGTGGACCCCGACGGTGAGCAGGCCCCGGTGCTGGGCCTTGCCCAACAAGGCGGCCCCCGCATAGGCCCGAACCAGGTCCGGGAAGATGGTGAACACGTCGATCCTCATGCGCCGACCAGAGTGTCACACCCCCTGACTGGGATGGAGATATGGATCTCGACGCTCGGCTTCACCAATTGGCCGCCCGCCAGCACGGTCTGATCACGATGGTCCAGGCCCGGCGCCTGGGTTTGTCCCCAAAGCAGTTGCGCAACCGCGTGACCAAGGGACACCTGATCAGACCTTCACCGGTCGTGCTTCGGGTCTCTGGGAGTCCCAGGACCGTCGACCAAGAGATCCTGGAGGCAGTTTGGTCGTGCGGCGGCACCGGCGTCGCTTCGCATCTGACTGCCGCTTGGCTCCACGGTCTGGATGGGACCAGTTACCGGTATCCCCCGGACGTAACCGTCATCCGACCAGCCCGAGGCAACCATTCGCTAGCGCGGGTGCACCAGGCCCTCCTCCTGGACGACGTCGATCGGACCTACGTGAGAGGAATCCCGATAACCACCCCCAGTCGCACCGTCATCGACGCCGCGGCGGCCACGACGCTGGAACAGCTCGAGGTCCTCCTCGACTCAGCCCTGCGCAATAGAGCCACCAGCAAGTCCCGCATCCTGTGGCGCCTCGAAACGATCGGTACCGTCGGGCGGCCCGGAGCCGCAAACCTGTTGCGACTCCTGGGGGCTGACCGCTCCGCCCATCAGAGGGCCGAGAGCTGGCTCGAGGCCGAGAGTTTCCGAGTTTTCCATCGGGCCAACCTCCCTACCCCCGAGGTGCAGCGAGTTGAGCACGACCGCAACGGCAAGGTCATTCGCTGCGACTTCGCGTTCGCAGGCGGACTCCTCGTCGTGGAGGTGTCTGGCCACCAGACCCACGCCACGCGTCGTCAGCGCCAGGCAGATGCTGAACGCCGGGCCGAGCTGGCACTGCTAGGCGTGGTGCACCTGGAGTTCACCTACGAAGACATCACCGAACGTCCGGAATATGCCACCCAGCGTGTGTTCGAGTTCCTGGAGGCGCTCACCGCACGGACCATGCTGCAGGAAACGCCCTCCTAGGGCGCTTCTCGCAGCATCCCAGCGCGGGGGCGGGCGGCGAGGGGGGGCGGGGCGGGGGCGGGCGGCGAGGCGGAGGCGAGGCGAGGCTGGGGCGGGCGGCGAGGCGGGGGCGGGGCGAGGCGGGGGCGGGCGGCGAGGCGGGCGCTGCGAGGCTGGGGCGGGGTTTAGAGGTCGAAGAGGCCGGCGGGGGGGTCGATGGTGACGGTGCCGTCGAGATGGGCGACAACAAAGGTCAGCGGCACCAGGGCACCGGAGTCGAGCTGGAGGATGTCGGCGGCCGGGTTGGCCAGCACGGCATGGACCAGGCCGCGTTCGGTTCCGTCGACCTCGACCACCCGCGCCCCGATCAGCTCGTGCACCCAGAGCTCGTCGGGGTCATCGAGGCCCTCAGCGGAGAGCACCCGACCCTGGAGCGCCTCGGCGTCCTCTCGGGTCTCGACGCCCGCGAACCGCACGATCCAACGGCCACTCTGCGGCCGCGCTGAAACCACCTTCACATCTCCGTCGTCGGTGCTCAGCACCGAGCCCGGATCGAGTCGCTCGGTGCGGTTGGTCACCAGCGAAACCACGACCTCGCCTTTGAGTCCGTGGGCCTTGTGGATCCGCCCGACCTCTAGCTGGCCGGTCATGGGTGGATCAGTCGACGAACTCGACGTCGACCTCGACGCCGTCGCGCACCGCCGCGGCACGTACCACCGTGCGAATGGCGTTGGCCACCCGCCCGCGGCGGCCGATGACCCGGCCCATGTCGCCGGGGGCGACGGTCACGTTGAGCTGCACCCGCTTGAGGTGATCGTCGTTCACGTTGACCTCGACCCCGTCAGGCTCGTCGACGACGGCCCGCACCAGGTAGTCGAGAACCGCGCTCGCCGTGGCAGCTGGTTTGCGGTTGGGGTCGAAGTCACCGTCGACGGAGTCGAGGGACTCGTCGGCCGAATCGAGGTCGTCGTCGGTGGACGCGGTGGTCTCGTCGGCTTCGGTCACGACGCCTGCTCGACTTCGGCCGAAGCCTCGTCGGCGGCGGGAGCGGGAGCGTTGCCAGTCTTGAACCACTCCCAGGCGCCGGAGGCCTTGAGCAGCTTCTCGACGGTCTCGGTGGGCTGGGCGCCCTGGCGAAGCCACTGGACAGCCTTCTCGTTGTCGATCTTGATCACCGAGGGCTCACGGCGGGGCTCATAGATGCCAACGATCTCGATGAAGCGCCCGTCGCGGGGCGAGCGGGCGTCGGCGGCCACCACTCGGTAGGTCGGCTGCTTCTTCTTGCCCATCCGCATGAGGCGGAGCTTGACGGCCACGGTTGTTCTCTTCCTGGTCTGCTTACGGGTGGTTGCTTGCGGGGTTACAACGATCGACTGCCCCAACCGGTGCCGGGGCGACTCGACAGTCTTGGCCGGAATGGCCCTTCAGTTCAACTTGGAGGGCTGACCGGGGAGCTGGAATCCCTCGCCGAGCTGGCTGAGACCCAGCGGATCGTCGGGATCGAAACGGGGCTGCACCGGTCCCTTGGGGGTGACCCTTCCGCCCTTCTTGCCCTTCTTCCCCTTCTTGCCGCCCTTCTTGGCGCGGCCCGGCATCATGCCTCCACCCATGCGCTTCATGAGTGATTGCACTTCCTTGAACTGCTTGACGAGCTGGGACACCTGGTTGGGCTGGGTCCCGGATCCGGCGGCGATGCGATTACGCCGGCCACCGTCGATGATCTCGGGGGTGGCACGCTCGGCGGGGGTCATCGAGCGGATGATGGCTTCGACCCGGGCGATCTCGCGGTCGTCGATCTCGGCGTCGCGCACTTCCTTGGGCATGCCGGGCAGCATCCCCATGAGGTTCTGGAGCGGCCCCATTTTCTTGAGCTGCTGCATCTGTTCTAGGAAGTCATCGAGGGTGAACTGGCCTTCGAGGAGCTTGGCGGCAGCGGCCTCGGCTTCCTCGGCTTCGTAGGCCTCCTCGGCCTTTTCGATGAGGGTGAGCATGTCGCCCATGCCGAGGATGCGGCCGGCCAAGCGATCGGGGTGGAACTGGTCGAAGTCGGAGATCTTTTCGCCGGTGGAGGCGAAGGCGATGGGTCGACCCACGACCTCCTTGACCGACAACGCAGCACCACCACGGGCGTCGGAGTCGAGCTTGGAGAGGATCACGCCGTCGAGGGCGAGGGTGTTGTGGAAGGCCTCGGCCACGTTCACGGCGTCTTGTCCGGTCATGGCGTCGATGACCAGGAACGTGTAGTGGGGTTCGACGGCGTCGGAGATCTGTCGGACCTGGTCCATCATCTCGGCGTCGATACCGAGGCGACCGGCGGTGTCGACGATGAGCACGTCGCGCCCCAGGCGCCTGGCCTCGGCGAGGCCCGCGGCGGCCACCGACACCGGGTCGGTGGGCTCGGAGAACACCGGCACGTCGATCTGGGAAGCCAGGGTCCGAAGCTGGTCGACCGCCGCGGGACGCTGGAGGTCGGCTCCCACCAGCAGCGGGTTGCGGCCCTGAGCCTTGAACCACCGAGCCAGCTTGGCCGTGGCGGTGGTCTTGCCGGCGCCCTGAAGCCCGGCCATGAGCACCACGGTCGGTGGCTTGGAGGCGAAGGTGATCTTCATCGTCTCGCCGCCGAGGTTCTCGATGAGCTCCTCG
>CAZEFG010000216.1:0-4552 GCA_964511355.1 uncultured Iamiaceae bacterium | reverse complement strand
CGCGCCGAATCGGTGTCGAATCGGCCCCGAGGGGGTCAGAACTGCAGGGCGGCGGCCCGGTCGAGGAGCCACTCGGCGTCGACGGGCTCGATCCAGCGGTCGGCGACGAATCGGTCCATGGCTTCGCCGAATCGGCGTTGGTATTCCGCCGGAGAGCCGTAGAGGCTCCGCAGCTTTTCGGCGTCGAATCGGTGCATGCAGCCCAACAGGTCGCCCATGTTGATCCCCGCACCACGGCCGGGACCCACCGTGGCGGCCTCGCCGGCCAGTGTGCTGTGGGGGTAGTAGCTGGCGATCGGAACGTCGACGAATGGGTTGCGCACACCCCCGATGGCGTTGCCGTGTTCGTCGCGGGCCAAGGCGATGGCGTCGGCCCGCTCGCCGTGGGGTCCGGCGTCGGCCTCGGTTAGATGCACCATCCGTTCGGCCCGGGGCGGCAGGGTCCCCTCGGCTACCCAGGCCCGCAGGTTCAACAGGGTGGCTCCGGCGATGGCCCACATGGGGAAGTCCGACGGCTCCTCGATGGTGGGTGCGAGGGGGCTATGCCCCCGCTCGCCCCCGCTCATGTGGCACCCGCCCGGCACCTCATACAGGCGGTAGGGGTCGGCGGGATCGTCGCTGTCGTCGCGGGTCACCCGCAGGTGGGTCTCCGCCTCACCCTCGCCCAACAGTTCGATCACCGGTACGCCGTGGCCACCGATGGTGCGGCGAGGATCATCGAGTGGAAGCCGCCCGGCGTCGGGGTTGATGGGGTTGTAGCCACCCACCCCGAAACCGCCCGATGAGATCTGAATGAGATAGCCCTCGATCGCCGGGCCTCCGTCGGGGCGCTGGGTTCGCCCGTGGAAACCGTCGCCGAGGAACACTCGTTGGAAGGTCCCGGTGTAGCTGGCGCCGGTCATCAACAGGTGGTCGACCGGGCTGGTCGGGTCAGAGCCCCCGAGGTCGAAGGGGCAGTCGGGTTGGCGAAGGGCTGCTGCGACCTGCGCCACGATGTCGTAGCCCAGGCCCACCTTGGGGATGTCGAGTTCGGCGTAGCGCTCGGGGTCGAGCGCTTTGGTGGCGGCGAGGCCGGCGAGGTCCTGGGTCACACCCACCCAGGTGAAACCGGACCGGCACAGGGTGCGGCCCACCCGGGGCCAGGCCGACGGCATGTCGCCTGCGGGGTGAAGCGGCTCGAGGATCACCGTGCGGGCTGCCGCGGTGGGATCGATCGGTCGTCGCACCAACACCCGGGTGACAAAGGGGATGCCTGTCTCGACGAGCACCGTGCGCCGAGCGCCTTCGGTGACAGCGGGTCCGTCGTCGGCTTCGTATCCGTAGAGATCGGCGGTGCCGCGCACCACATGCTCGACCTCGACATAGCCCCGATGGGCCAGGCCGGCCGCGCCAGGCGATGTGCTCGGTCGGGCCGGCTCGATTAGCAGTGAGGTGTCGGTCGGCACGTCGTCCCCCGTGTGACAGTTATGAGTCAGGTAACCTCTATCATGTCAAACATGTTGGGATGGGCCGGAATCATGGGGTTCAGGAGCCTTGACGTAGTGTGCCCGCATGGTTGCGGCCGATAGGGAACCGCCGGTGGAACCCCGGATTCGTAGCGGGAGCACCAGTCAGGGGCTCCTGATCACCCTGCTCGGCGACTTCTGGTTCGGCCGATCGACCTACATTCCGTCGGCCGCCCTGGTCGAACTGATGAGAGAGTTCGGTCTCTCCGACCAAGCGGCCCGGGCGGCGCTCAGTCGAGTCCAGCGGGCTGGTTTCCTCGATGGCGAGCGCGACGGGCGACGCACCATGTATCGGTTGTCGCCGGAATCGCTCGAGCTCACGTTGAGGCGAGGACGTCAGATCCTGGCCTTCACCGCCGAGACTCCCGAGTCGCTCCCCGAATGGAACGGCCGCTGGACCATCGTGACCTACGCCCTGGCTACCGAACAGGTCGATGAGCGTCGTGAGATTCGTCGTCGGCTCCGCCGCTTTGGATTCGGTCCGCTCCAGGACGCCGTCTGGATCTCACCCCGGGTCACCGCCGACCAGCTGCGGCGCGGTTTCGTTGCCGTGCCCGCCGATACCCTCACGATCTTCGAGGACGCTCACCTCGGCGCCGAAGAAGACCTCGATGTGGTGCGGGTGTGGGGGCTCGACCAGATCGCTGATCGCTATCAGGACATTCTCGACCAAGTCGGGTCAGCCTCCGAGCTGGTGCGCCAGGGCGAATCGGTTTCACCCACTGCAGCGCTGCGGGCTCGCACCGAGGCGATGATGGAGTGGCGGCTGATGCCCGCCGTCGACCCCAATCTGCCGCCCGAACTCCTCCCCGACGGGTGGCTGGGATGGGAGGCCCGGCGTCGCTTTGCCGAGGTCTACGACGCCTTGGGCCCGTTGGCCGCCGAGCGGGTCCGCCAGATCATCGAGCCCCATTCCGCTGAGGCGGCCGCAGCCGTACACTTCGACTCGGTGGGCGAGCCCCGCTGACTTCGGTGGTGCGGGTCGGGGAGCCGCCGCCGAAAATGCAAGACGACCACTGAACTAGTGTCGGCCTAGGCGTCACCAAACGTGTGCGCCCGCTCTGGCCGAACTGCGCATTCGCAGTCTGGGGAGCGCAGTGCAGGGGGAACCATGATCAACGAAGGCACCCGAAACGACTTCGACCCGACCACGCCCGAGTGCGTAGCCGACCCCCACGCCATGTACCGCCGCCTGCGGAACGAGTGCCCAGTGGCCCATTCCGAGGCCTACGGCGGGTTCTGGACCCTCGCCGGCTGGGCCGATATCGAGCGGGTGGTCACCACCCCCGAGGACTTCAGCAGCCAGCACGGGATCATCGTGCCCCGCAACCCGGCATCGGGTCGGCGTCCCCCGATGCACTACGACCCACCCGAACACACGGCGTTCCGCAAGGCCATCAACCCCTCGTTCCGCAAGGATCGCCTCGCTCGGCTCGAACCCACCATCCGGGCCGCCGCCGCCGAACTGGTGGCGACGGCGACCCAAGCCGGTGACATCGACGGCTTCGTCGACCTGGCTTCGCCCCTGTGTGCCCGGTCGGTCATGGCCTTGCTCAACGTTCCCGACCACCTGGCCGAGCCGATCGCCACCCACGGCGCCGCCTTCGAACACGCTCAGTTCGCCTTCGACGGTGAACGGGTCGAAGCCGAGAACCTCATTCTCTACGGCCTGGCCCGCGAGCTGGTCGCCCACCGCCACGCCCACCCCCTCGACCCCGACGAGGACCTGATCAGTGGGCTCCTCGCCGGTGCGGTCGACGGTGAGCCCATCGACGACGAGACCGTGGCCGGGAGCTTCCGCCAGATCGTCATCGCCGGCCACGGAGCGCCGGCCCTGGTCATGGCGAGCGCCTTCGCTCATCTCGCCACCCACTCCGAGCTGCAGGACCAGCTCCGCCGCGAACCGTCGCTGATCGCCGATGCGGTCGAGGAACTGCTTCGGCTCTACACCCCCAACCAGGGTTTTGCCCGGACCGTGATGCGCGACGTCACCTTTGACGCCGGCGCCCAAGGGGAGCGAACCATCCGGCAGGGCGAGGTCGTCACCATTCCCTACACCTCGGCCAACCGCGACGAAGCGGTCTTTGACCGACCCGACGAGGTCGTGCTCGGCCGACCCGAACGCCACGTGGCCTTCGGATTCGGCGTGCACGTGTGCCCCGGCTCGCACATCGGCCGCCTCCAGACCCGCATGGTGCTCGAAGAGCTGCTCGCCGCCTCGACCGGCCTCGAACTCACCGGTGAGCCGACATTTGCCCCGTTCCCGGTCTATGGCCCCATGCACCTTCCCCTCAGGATTCACCCGTGATGCCAGTGTCTGACGATTTCGATCCCACCGCACCCGAGACCTTCACCAGCGCGCATGAGACCTTTGCCGAGTTGCGCCAAGGCTGCCCGGTCGCCCACAGCGAGCAATGGAACGGTTTTTGGGCCCTGCTGCGCCACGCCGACGTGGTCGACGTGCTGAAGACGCCGTCGACTTTCATCACCTCGGTGCAGAACGTGGTGCCCAAGGTGGCGACCACCGGACGCCGCCCACCCCTGCACCTCGACCCGCCTGAGCACACCCCCTACCGCCACGCTCTCAACCCCTTCTTCACCCCCGAGGCCAGCCGTCGCCACGAGCCCATGCTCCGTCGGATCATCGGTGGCCTGTTCGAGCCCCTGGTGGAGCGCGGCGGTGGCGACATCTGCACCGAGTTCAGCCAGCATGTTTCCGGTCGGGTCTTCGGCGAGTTGTTCCACCTGCCTACCGACATGGCCGCTGAGCTTTCGGCTTCCACGGTGGTGTTCAACCGGGCCGTGCAGGAGGCCGACGATGCCAACGTCCAGGCTTCGAGCCTCGAGCTCTACGGCCTGGCCAAACGACTGATCGAGATGCGCCAGGCCGAGCCGCTCGACGACGACGTCACCACCGCACTCCTCTCGGCCACCTACGACGGCGAGACCCTTCCGCCCGAGCTGGTGCTCGGCACCATCCGCCAGCTCCTGGTGGTGGGGATGATCGCCCCCAGCGTGTTCATCGGCGCCATGGTCGTGCACCTGGC
>CAZEFG010000215.1:0-4555 GCA_964511355.1 uncultured Iamiaceae bacterium | reverse complement strand
CCATTCGAGGACGAGGTCGCCGGGGTCGGGTAGCGCCCGCCAGCGGTCGAGCATGGCGTCGAGTTCGGCGTCGAGCGGCGTGGGCTTGCCGGCCCGCCAGGCAAAGTAGATCTCATTGACCCGATCCTCGGCTTCGTTGAGGTCGTCGACGTGGCGGGCGATGACCGCCTTGCCCTGAGGGGTGCGTTTGCGTCCCAGCGTCTTGAACGTGGCGCCAGCAGCAACGCAGCCCCAGAAGCCGAACTCAAGGCCCAGAGCGTCCTCGATCACGAAGGTGTAGAGGTCGTGGGGCAGGTCGCCCCCGGCCGCCATGGTCGAGCCGGGCACGACCGAGCGAGGCGGACGCAGGGCGGTCCATCCGCAACCCCTCCCCCGCTTGTGGAAGGTCACTGTCATAACCCGTCGGGCCATGCCGCGACCCTACGAGTTGTCGGCGCAAGGTGGGCAAGGGGTTTCGGCTGGGTGGCCGCTCTGAGGTGGCCCGCTCAGTCGCTGAAGGCCGGGAGGGGGTAGTCGGCGAACAGCACGCTGATGCTGTGGCCACTCGACGGCCAATTGGGAACGTTGATCGTCTGGGTTCGACCGGAGTCGCCCCGAGGAATGTTGGTGAGCGTGATCGTCCCGTCGGCATCCGGCGAGGCCGGCAGGAAGACGTCGACGCCGCTCTGGAACGGCTGCTCGGAGAAGTACGGCAGGGGTGCGAGGGTGGTCACGCCCGCATTGTCGGCGTCGTCGTGGAGATGGAGGCCGATCCCGCCGTTTCCGACGAACTCGGCCAGCACGTCGACCTCGTCGGTGGTTGAACCGTCGGCCGTGCGGGTCTGCACCAGCAGCGAGTCACGGCTGGCACCAATGTCCTCACCGCGGCCCGTGGCGTACCACTCGCGCATCCGCATCACCACCAGCGCCGCATGGTCGTCGCCTGCATTGGTGTTGACGCGGGTGGCTCCTTCGGAGCTGGAGCTGAGGAGGCGGACGAGGTGGCTGCTGCGTAGGTAGGGCTGCAGGTAGACGTGGTGGTGCGACGAGCCGGAGTCGTCGTACAGCTCGAACTCGTAGGGGACGCCCGTCTTCACCTCCACGGGTCCGAACGCGCCGTCGGCGCCGAGTGCGAAGGTGGCGTGCGGTTCGTCGGTGACTCGGTGGCCCGTGGCGGGGTCAACCTCCCAGATGGCGAGGGTGACCTGGCGGCCCACGTTCGAGGGGAAGTCGACCGCTCGGCCTTCGAGGACCACCGGTGCCCGCTGGGCCACGATGTCGACCACCTCGGGTGGGGTGCCCACGAGGAACTCGAACTGGGCGGCGAACGATTCGGGCGAGGTGGCGACCTCGACGTGGGCCTGGCCGGGAAACATCTCCTGGTTGGGGGCGAGGCAGGGTACGGGGATGATCTCAGGCTCGGGGCAGGGCACGCCGTCGATGAGGATCAGCTTGGCGACCTGGTCGACGCGACCTTCCTGGGTGAGGAAGCTGAGCGAAACCGGCGTCCCGCGTGAGTGGCCGACCAGGTAGATCTGGTCGAAGCCGGTATCGGCGAGGGTGGCGTCGACCACCTCGGCGAGCCCCTCCGCGTAACCCTCGAGGTCGAAGCCGGCACCGTCGTGGTCATAGGCCACGATGCGGTCGGCGGGGTAGCCGTTGGCCACCAAGCGCATGGCCTGCGATTCGTACTGCTGAGCCGAGCCGGCAAACCCGTGCACGAACACGATGGGCAGGGCGATGTCGTCGGGCAGCGCCGGGAGCGGGTCGGTGCCTGTAGGTGTGTCGTCGGCCGGGTCGGGCTCGGGGGTTTCAGGGCCGTCGTCAGGCGTCGGGGTCGACGTGGTCTGCTCGGCCTGATCGTCGGCGTCGGCGTCGTTGTTGGCGTCGTCGGTGCAGCCAGCGAGGAGCAGCGCGAGAACGAGCAGAGCGATTCGAACGCTACGGGTGCCCATGGCGACGGTTCTAACAGAACCTGTCGCCTTCGAACCGGGGCGGAGGTTGGAAACATCAGAAATGTGTACTAGATGGCTTGCTTTTCGTACCTTTTCCTGTTATTGTCGATCTCATGTTCGCAGAGCAGGTGACCTCCATCGAGGAACAACTGGGGGAGCTGGTCAGCCAGCTCGATCCAGGTGCGCTCGACGACGGCACCGCCATCGCGCTCCTGAGCCAGCTCGACCACGTCGAACGGCTCGCAGGTGCTGCCAAGGCGCTCACCGCGGCCAGCATCGAAGCAGGCAATGCCTGGCGTGGGCACGGCCACCGCGACGCGATCGGTTTCGTGGCTGACCGCACGGCCACCCCGCGGTCGCGGGTGCGCGACTCCCTGGCGGTGGCCGACGGCCTCGCCTCGGCGCCGGTGCTCGAGCACGCCTTCCGCCAAGGAACGCTCACCATCTCTCAGGCGGCCGACATCGCCGCCGCGCTGGCCGAGCACCCCGAGGTCGAGGCCGAGCTGGTCGCTCTTGCAAGCACGGCAACGCCCCGCGAGCTCAAGGCTCGGTGCGTCGAGATCTGCGCCCAAGGGAAGGGCGCCGACGACCAGCATCGTCGGGCCAAGGCCGAGCGCTCAGTATCGAGTTCCGTGGGCCGAGACGGCATCTGGCGGATGTCAGTCCGCCTGCCCATCATCGACGGAGCACTGGTCGACAAGGCGCTCGACTTCTTCCAGACCGAGGTCTTCGAGCAAGCCCGCAAGGCGGGCGATCGCGAGTCCTTCGATGCCTACCGCGCCGACGCCTTGGTAGCCCTCGCTCACGCGGCCATGGGCGATCCACACGACCGTCGAACAGGCCCCAATCCAACCGACCCCAGCGACTGGACAGCTTCGGCTCCCGCTCAGGAGTCAGGCACGGAGACCGGCGAAACCCGACTCTCACGCAAGGAAAACAAACGCAGGCGGCGGGCCAAACGGTCGAGATCCTCGGTTCGCCACACCATCGTGGTCACCGTTCCCCATTCGCTCTTCCAGCCCGGTGGCCTCCATGCCGGCGAGAAATGCATGATCCCAGGGGTCGGGCCCGTTCCGGCATCGGTGGTGCACGAGCTCCTCGAACACGATCCCATAATCAAAGCCGTGGTCACCCGAGGGCGAGACATCACCGCGGTTGCCACCCTCACGCGGACCATCAAGGAAGACCTACGCCTCGCGGTGCTCGCCGCCACCAACCTCACATGCGCCGTTCCCGGATGCTGCAACACCCGGTTCCTGCAGCTCGACCACGAACTCGAGTTCCACAAGGGAGGGCCCACCAGCTACGACAACCTGCGCCCCCTGTGCACCTTTCACCACAACCAGCGCACCCGCGAGAACTACGAGCTCCGAGGCAAACCCGGCAGCTACGAGTGGACGGCGCCCGACAACAAGGTGCTCGCCACCGACCTGGTCACAACTTCCCCATCGTTGCTTGACAACTGAATAGAGAAGGCGGGCCGGGGTGACCCCGCAATCGGCGAGCGCTACCTGAGGAAAGCGCTCGGGGCCGCAGCCGATCGTCGTGATGACGATCAACTACGGCCCCGGGAGCAACAGGCGGTCTGGCCCAGCCTGCGGTTGGGCTCAGCCTGCGGCGCTCAGCCCGCTGCTTCGATGGCGGCGGCGACTCGGCGGTGGGCTTCCCAGATCGCTTCGGGCAGGCCGGTGAACTGCTCGAGGTGCTTCTCTCGGTAGCCGATCTCCTGGCGCCAACGCTCCAGATCTATCTCGAGCACGGCATCGAGATCGGCGAGGGCCTGCTCGTCGAGGCCGTCGAGGTTGAGTTCGCTGCGGGCCGGCACCACTCCCACCGGGGTCTCGACCCCGGTTACCTCGCCCGCCTTGAACTGCATCAACCAGAGCAGGGGCCGCAGGTTCTCGCGGTAGCCCGGCCACAGGAACCGGCCGTCGTCGCCGCGCTGGAACCAGTTGACGTGGGCGAAGATCGGCTTGTTCTTGGCGGCACCGATCACCTTGAGCCAGTGCTCGGCGTAATCGGCCTCCGGATACGACATGAACGGCCGCATCGACATCGGGTCATAACGCAGCACCCCCTCGAGGCCGTCGGCAGCGAAGGTGGCCTCGGCGCCGAGGGTGAGGCCGTCATACACACCTTCGGCCAGGTCGGTAATGGCCCGGATCAGCGGCTCGCGGTCGCGGGCGCGCCCACCGAAGATGATCCCGTGGATCTCGACGCCGTTGGGGGCGTCGTAGTCGGGGGCCACGTTGGGCACGTTCTCGAGATCAGTGGTGAATCGCGAGTTGGGGTGCGCCCACGGATCGTCGGCCTCTTCAGGCGTACGGTCGGCGATGCGCTGACCCTTCCAGTCGAGCCAGCCATCGAGATCGGTGGGCCGCTCGGGAGTCTTGCCCTCCCACCACACCTCCTCGAGCTTTTCGTTGTAGGCGACGTTGGTGAAGATGGCGTTGGTGCCCGGAACGATGGAGTCCATGGCGGTGGGGTTGGTCTTGGCGTTGGTGTCCTTGGCCACCCCGAACACGCCGTCCTCGGGGTTGAAGCCCCGAAGCACGCCCTCGTCGTCGACCCAGATCCAGGCGATGTCGTCGCCGTAGAACTCGACGTAGTAGCGGTCACCC
>CAZEFG010000214.1:0-4584 GCA_964511355.1 uncultured Iamiaceae bacterium | reverse complement strand
ACCCACGGAAGCACCTGCGGTGGAGCGACCGAAAGGCCGAGTCGCCAACGCACCGCGGCCAACATCCGAGCGACGCGCGTTGGCACCCGGGGCCGGGGCAGACCGGTGAGGGCGCGCATCTGGTCGGGGGGAATCCAGCCGTCGGGCGCAACGTTGTAGGCCCCGGAGCAGCGACGCTCGGCCACCAGAACCGTGGCCGAAGCCAGATCATCGAAATGGAGGAACTGCACCGGGGGGTCGACCTCGCCCGCGCGCACTCCCACCGCCGCGGTGAGCGCCGCCGCGACCCAGCTCGCCTCGCCCTCGGCCAGGGTGGTGGTGGGCCGCAGGATGGCAACGGCCCGGTCGGGGTTCTCGTCGACGAAGGCCAGGGCGAGCCTTTCGATCTCGACCTTTTCAACCGCGAAGGCAAAGCCCTTGTTGGGGTCGAGCGCGAAGTCCTCGGTCATGGGAATCGGGTTGTCGGCCCGGGCCCCGTAGGCGGTGGCGCTCGACATGACAACGAGATGGCGGACGTCGGCCGCGGCGGCGGCTTCGATCACCCGGCGGGCGAGTTCGACATCGAGCCCGTCGCCCGCGCGATCCCGGTGGGGCCCGATCACCGACGCGAGATGCACGACACAGTCGGCCCCTTCCATGTGCGGGCCGAGATCGTCGACCAACAGATCGATCCGATGCTCGACACGGTCCGGGGGCGGCGACACCCGGGGCTCGACGCTGTCGAGGCACACCACCTCGTCGAAGGCGGCCGAGGCGGAAAGGCCAGCGGCGACGCGTCGCCCCAACGCACCCGAGGACCCGGTGAGGACGACGCGACTCATCCGCCTACCATGCCCCTGTGAGCGGTTTCGGTCCATTCGGTTCGGGTGATCCCTTCGGGGGCATGCCGTTCTTTGCCGATCTGGCCAAGATGTTGGCCCAACAAGGTCCGGTGGCCTGGGAGCCCGCCCGCCAGCTCGCCCGGTCCGTCGCCCTCGAGGGCGAGTCCGAGCCCAACGTCGACCCCGCCGACCGCATCCAGCTCGAACAACTCGCCCGGGTCGCCGACCTGCACGTCGGCGCCACCACCGGCCTCACCACCTCGGCGTCGGGTCGGGGTATCACCGTGGTGCCGGTCACCCGCGGCCAGTGGCTGACTCCGTCCTTTGAGACCTACCGACCCCTGATCGAGGCCATCGCCGCGTCGATCTCCGCGCCGGCCGACCCCGAGGCGTCCCCCGCCACCCCCGACCTGTTGAGCGGCGACCCCGACGCCGACATGGGTGCATGGCTGGGTGGGGTCATGCAGATGTTGTCGCCGATGATGCTCGGCATGACCGCCGGCTCGATGCTCGGCCACCTCGCGGCGCGCTCGTTCGGCCAGTACGACCTCCCGGTGCCGAGGCCCGCCGGATCCGACGAGATCCTCGTCGTGGTGCGCAACCTCGACCAGTTCGGTGAAGAGTGGAGCCTCGAGCGCGACGAGCTGCGCCTGTGGGTCTGCCTCCACGAGATCGCCCACCACGCCGTGCTCAGCGTGCCCCACGTGCGGGCCCGCCTCGAAGACCTGTTGGCGCGGTTCGCGTCGGCGTTCGAGCCCGAGACCGGCGGCCTCGAAGATCGCCTCAGTTCCCTCGACCCCTCTGACCCCAGCGGCATGGCCGCCATGCAGTCGCTCTTCAGCGACCCGGAGGTCCTGGTCGGGGCGATGCGGTCGCCGGCCCAGGAAGCCATCCTGCCTCAGCTCGACGCCCTGGTCGCCGCCATCGTCGGCTACGTCGACTGGGTCATGGATTCGGTGGGCGAACGGCTGATGGCGAACTACTCACGCATCACCGAAGCCGTCCGCCGTCGCCGCGTCGAAGCCGCCGCCGCCGACCGTTTCGTGGGACAGCTCTTCGGCCTCGACCTCACCCAGGCGATCTATGACCGGGGCTCGGCTTTCGTCGACGGCGTCGTCGAGCGCAACGGCACCGAGGGGCTCGACCGCCTGTGGCAGTCCGAGCGCCACCTTCCGACCCCCGCCGAGATCGACGCGCCCGGGCTATGGCTGGCCCGCATCGACCTGCCCGACGACGCTTAGCCGTCCTCCTCTAGATCCCGCCTCCCCAAGATCGCGTGGTTCGGGCGGTTGGCGGGCTCAATCGCCCGAAGATGGCAAGACGTGGTCGGGCTCGGGCACGGCATCGTCTTCGGCTGGATCAGGGTCAGGATCAGGCTCGGGTTTGGGTCGGATCCGAGCGGTGGCCGAATGCCGCATGTGCGACACCTTCTCGCGGGCGGTGGCCTTGATCCGGCCGGCCACCTCGTCGGTCTTGCGGGGACGTAGCCGCCCGTGGGCGAGCAGGAACCGCCGTCCGATCACATAGGAAACCGCGGCGAAGCCTGCCCCGGCCGCGATCAGGAGGTACCCGGCCCGGCCGGGCATGGCGATCACGACTGGCACGGCCGCCCCCATCACCCACGCCAGCTGGAAACGGGTTTCGAACCGGGCGAAGGAACGTCCCCGGTTGGCATCGGGCGCGTCGCGCTGGAGGATCGAGTCGAAGGCCAATTTGCCCGACGACGCCGCGAAACTCACGGAGAAGGCGGCCAGTCCGGCACCCACCACTCCCCCGATGAGGGCCGCCAACAGCCCTCCGGTGATGACCAGTGCCAAGGCGCCCACCAGGATCCGTTCCTCCTCCACCGTCTTGCGTAGCCGCGGCGTGGCGATGGCGCCGAGCGGTCCACCGATCCCCGCCAGCCCGGCCGCGACCCCGAAATGCCAGGTGGGCGCCCCGGTGGAGATGGTGGTCACCGTCTCGCCCAACAGGTCGCGGGTCTGGGCGCCGAGCCGTGAGCCGAACTCCCCGACGAAGGGCCGTTCCTGGGTGCCACGCAGGGTGAAGGCGATGAGGAAGGTGAGAAAGCCGACCAAGCCGCGCAGCACGCCCATGGCCGAAGCGGCGATGAGGATGCCTGCCCCGCGGAGCTCGGCCCGCTCGGCTTCATCGGCGGGCTCGGCGGCGACGACCGCCTGGGGCAGTTTCAGTCCGAGCAGCGCCGATCCGGCGAAGGCGGCGCCGGCGAGGAGGCACACCCACTGGGGGCCGCCGATCAGGATCACCAAACCACCAGGGACCAGGGCGATCGCCCCGGCGACACCCGACAGCAGCGAGAGCTTGGAGTTCGCCTCGACCAGATCGCCGTCGTCGGGGATGACCGCGGGGACCATGGCGCTCTTGGCCACGTGGTAGCCCTTGCCGAGCACCAACATGGTGAAGGCCTCCGGGAACAGCAGCAGCGAGTCGAGGTGGCGGAACATCAACAGGGCGACGATCGCCCGAACCAGTCCCGAGCCGATGATCATCCACCGTCGTCCGCCCATGATGCGGTCGAGGTACGGGCCGATCAGCGGGGCCACCACGGCAAAGGGGGCCATGGTCAGCAACAGGTAGAGCCCCACCCGCCAGCGGGCGTCGCTGGGGTCGATCGAAAAGAACAACGACCCGGCCAGGGCCAAGGCGATGAGGGCATCGCCGGCCACGATCAGAGCGTGGGTGCGGGCCAGACGCGCAAACGGTGAGACCACGAACGCGCTGGGATCGGATCGTCTCCGCTCCTCGAGCGGGCGCCAACCCGATTGTTCGCTCACTCCGGCATCACCTTGGTCATCGTAGGAGGACCTACCCGCCGCGCCGTGCCGCCCGCGGCCGGAACCTCGTTCAGCCCCGGGACGACGTGTACTTGTAGCCCAGGCCGCGGATGGTGACGATGCGGGTCGGATTGGTGGGGTCGTCCTCGACCTTGGATCGCAACCGTTTGATGTGGACGTCGAGGGTCTTGGTGTCGCCCACGTAGTCGTGTCCCCACACCCGGTCGATCAGGGTGTCGCGGGGCAGGACCCGGCCGGCGTTCTCGACCAGGATGGTCAACAGCTCGAACTCCTTGAGGGGGAGCTGCACCGCCTCACCCCGAATGGTGACCTCATGGGCCTCGGGGTCGACCACCACATCGCCGACCTCGATCACATCGAGGGAGCGGACCTCGGTGTCGGTGGTGGGTGCGCGACGCAACACCGCTCGCATGCGGGCCACCAGTTCGCGCAGCCGGTAGGGCTTGGTGACGTAGTCGTCGGCGCCCACCTCCAAGCCAACGACCGTGTCGATCTCGCCCGCCTTGGCCGTGACCATGATGATCGGCACCTTGGATGTCTTGCGGATCTCGCGGCAGACGTCGATGCCCGAGAGCTTGGGCAGCATCACGTCGAGCAGCACAAGATCAGGGTCGACCGCGCCGAACACCACCAGCGCCTCGGCGCCGTCTCTGGCCACATGCACCCGGAAGCCCTCGCGCTTGAGCCCGACGGTGAGCGCCTCGACGAAGGCCTCCTCGTCTTCGACCACCAGGACCGTCGGTGTTGCGTCAGCCACTCAACCCACCTCGTCGTTGGTTACCAGGACCGGACCGGCACCTGCGGGCAGGCGCAGGGTGAACGTCGACCCTTCGCCCTCGACCGAGTCGACCAGCACCTCGCCGCCGTGGTTGTTCACCACGTGGCGGACGATGGCCAGCCCCAGCCCGGTGCCGCCGGTCTGGCGGCTGCGGGCCTGGTCGACCCGG
>CAZEFG010000213.1:0-4625 GCA_964511355.1 uncultured Iamiaceae bacterium | reverse complement strand
GCCGGGTAGGCGTCGTCGTGGTGAGCGCAGAACAGGAACGGGTCGAGCGTCGGCCACTGCGGGCCGAGGGGGACGGTCTGGCGCACGGGGCTGGTCATGAACCCAGGCTACGAGCGAACGGTCCGCGTCGACACCGGGGCGTGCGTCGACGCGAATCGACCGATTCGACCCGCGGCGCGGTGGTAAGGGCTAGACCATGAAGGCGCGACCCTGAACGGATGGGGCGCGCCCAAGCCGCCCGGGGCCCCGCCCGGGCCCCAGACCTCGGGGTACCCCGGGACGACGAAAGGCAGGGTCCAATGGACATACGAAAAGTGGCTTCCATCGCAGCCATCGCCCTAGGCGCATTCATGATCGTGGCCGGGCTGGCCACGTTTGTGATGGTCAGCTCCGAACTCAGCGCCCAGAAGATCACCATCCCCGACGATGGTTGTCTGGGGGGACGACAGGTGCGGGGACCGTTCACCGCCTACTGCCAAGCCGAGATCATCGATCAACACGCTCGCGAATCGACCGGCGGTCTCACCTACGCCGAACTCGGCCGCGACGACCCCCTTCGCGACGTGGCCATGAACGCCTCGTTCCTACGGGCCTCCCTTTACACCTCGGTGGTGGCCTACGGCGTGGCCGCCATGGCGATCGCCATGGGCATCCTGTTCATCCTCATCGGGCTCGGTATGCGCGACGTCCAGCGTCGTTTCGAGCCGCTTACCGAAGACGAGGTCATCAGGCAAGGACCGCCCCGCGACCCCGAACCAACTCCCGCCGTCTAACCCAACATCCGTCTAGACCAACAACCGTCTAAACCAACAACCGTCTAGACCAACAACCGTTTCAACTGGCGCGAAACGGCCATTTCTGGCCGTCTCGCGCCAGTCGAAGCGGAGCATGGTGGATCGGGCTTGACGGTGTCACCCCTCCTCGGGCGGGGGCAGGGTGCGGCGTACGTAGTCGTCGATGTGAGGGATGGCGAACTCGATCCACCCGTAGCGGGGCGAGAACACGAGGCCTTCGCGGATCAGTCGGTCGCGAAAGGCGGCCACCTCCGGGGTGGTCCGGCTGAGCACCGCCGCCACCGCCCCCGAACGGTGCGGCCCTCCTCCGAGCGACGCCAGGGCCCGGACGTAGGCGACCTCGGATTCGGGGATGCGCGAGATGCGCGCTGCGAAGAAGGAAGCATCGAGGGCCAGGTGGGCGGCGGCGGCAGCCCGCTCGACATCGGCGGCGGAGATGGGCTCATCGACCGCCGCATTCCAGGTGTGGTACGCCCAGACCTGCACGAAGAAGGGGAACCCGTCGGAGCGGTCGATGACCGACTCGATGCCTTCGGGGTCCCAGGCCACCGCCAGTTCCTTGGCCGGAGCGGCCACGGCATCGCGCACCTGCTCAGGGGTCAGGGGTCCGAGCTGGTCGACGGTGAACATGCGCTCGGCATAGGTGGAGGCCTTGGCGGCTATGCCCACCAGGTTGGGTAAACCGGCGAGGAGACACCACAGAGGCAGGCCGTCCTGGCCACACCGGTGCACCCCGGCGAGGATGCGGCGCAGGTCGTCGTTGTCGAGCATCTGGGCTTCGTCGAGGGCGAGCATCACCCCCAGCTCGTGCTCGGCAGCGGCTGCGGCCACATCAATCAGAACATCTGACAGAGCCTCGCGGTCGGGCTTGCGGGCGGGGCGCTTGGCCACCCGCACCCCGGTGCCGCCGAGAGCCAGCGACACCGACTCGATCGAGCGCATGGCCCGGGCCACCCTCGCGGTGCGGTCGAGGTCCTCCATGATCCGGCGGGTCTGGCGTAGAAGGGAGAGTACGGCGTCGTCGCCTCCGACCGCCTCCAGGCGGACCACCCGGAAGTCGGCACTCTCGCCCACCGCCGCCAGCTTGCCGAGAAGCACGGTCTTGCCGACCCCGCGCAGGCCAGTGAGCAGGAGATGCTGGGCCGAGCGACCGGCCGCCAGGCGGCGCAGCGAGATCTCGGCCTGGGCGATGGTGGCATCGCGCCCCACCAGCGCGGGCGGTGGGGTACCCGCGCCCGGGGCATAGGGATTGGCCACCGGGTCGTACCGTTCTCCAGACATTCCCCTACTTTAGCGACAATAGCCAAACCAATGGAAGATTCGGCGAAGCGTGAGGGTCGCTTCTTTGGGCGTTGGGTTGGGGTGGGTGAAAGACCCAGGCTCACGGGAGTGGGACTGGGGTGTGAGGTGGCTCACGAATGTTGGAGCAGATGCTGCGGCCGGAGACTCGAAGCGCTTACCGGCCGGTGACCCGACGGCAATCGCGGCAGGGTGCAATGGCGTCATGGAGCACAAGACCCTGGTGATCGCCGGCAACGGCATGGTGGGCCAGAAGCTGGTCGACCTGGTGGTAGTCGGAGGCGGCCTCGAACAATGGCGCATCGTGGTGGTGGGCGAAGAGACGCGGCCCGCCTATGACCGGGTGGCGCTCTCGAGCTGGTTCAGCGGCGCTACCGAGTCAGACCTCAGCCTGGTGGCCCCCGCGCTCCTCGAAACCGACGGCCTGGAGTACCGGCTCGGCGAGGCCGTGACCGCAATCGACCGACGAGCCCGGACCGTCCAACTAGGCCGCACCGCCTCTCACCACACCGCCTCCCACGACACCGCCTCGAACATCACCGCCTCGCACGAGACCACCCTGGCCTATGACCGTCTGGTGCTGGCCACCGGGTCGCTGCCGTTCGTGCCGCCGGTCCCGGGCCACGACCTGCCCGGGTGCTTCGTGTACCGAACGCTCGAAGATCTGGCCGCCATCCGGGAGTGGTCGCTTGCCCCGGGTCGCCGTAGGGGAGCGGTCATCGGCGGTGGCCTGCTGGGCCTGGAGGCAGCCAATGCGCTGATGGCGCTCGGCCTCGACACCCATGTGGTCGAGATGGCGCCTGGGCTCATGCCCCAACAGCTCGACGTCGGGGCCGCGGCCATGCTCGCCCGGTGGGTCCGCGGCCTCGGCGTCACCATCCACACCGATACCTCCACCGCCGCCATCGACGCCGACCCCGCCACCGGCACCGTCGCCGCGTTGAGGTTCGCCGACGGTGACGAGCCCCTGCCGGTCGATGTGGTGGTGTTCTCCGCCGGCATCCGGCCGCGTGACGATCTGGCCCGCCAGGCGGAACTGGCGGTCGGCGCTCGGGGCGGGGTGGTGATCGATGACCACTGCCGGACCTCGGATCCTTCGGTGTTCGCCATCGGCGAGGTGGCGTGCCACCGCGACCGCGTCCACGGCCTGGTCGCCCCCGGCTACGACATGGCCCGGGTGGTGGCCGACCAGCTCCTCGGGCGGTCGACCGACGGCTTCGCTCCTCGTGCCCCCGCCACCAAGCTCAAGGCGATGGGGGTCGACGTGGCCGTGTTCGGCCAAACCGACGCCGACGAGCCCGGCCATGACGAGTTGGTGCTCTCGGACCCCATCGCCAAGGTGCATCGCAAACTGGTGGTCAAGCGCGACACCGGCCAGCTCGTGGGCGGGGTGCTGGTGGGCGATGTCGAGGGCTATGACCTGCTCACCCTCATGGCATCCGGCGACCTACCCACGCCGGTCGATGTGGTTTCGTTCCTGGCCCCGGCGGCGGGCGGACCGACCCCAGGAGTCGGCCTCGCCGCTCTTCCCGACACCGCCCCGATCTGCACCTGCAACGCCGTGAGCAAGGGCACCATCTGCCAGGCAGTGGCCGACGGCGCCCGCACCACCAAAGAGATCAGTGCGGCGTGTGGAGCGGGCGCGGGTTGTGGTGGCTGTATCCCGACGGTCACCACCCTGATGCACGCTGAGCTCGAGCGGCTGGGTGTGGCCGTCGATCGCACCCTGTGCGCCCACTTCGCCCTCACCCGCCAGGAGCTGTTCGACCTGGTGCGCTTTCACCGTCATCAGTCCTGGGCTGAGGTGCTCGCCGCCCACGGCACCGGCCGTGGCTGTGAGGTATGTCGCCCGGTGGTTGCGTCGATCCTGGCTTCGGTGACCGGCGGCTACGTCCTCGACGGCGATCAGGCAGCGGTGCAGGACACCAACGATCACGTCCTGGCCAACATGCAACGCAACGGCACCTATTCGGTGGTCCCCCGCGTGCCGGGAGGCGAGATCACCCCTGGCCAGCTGATCGCCCTTGGCGAGATCGCCCGTGACTTCGATCTCTACTGCAAGATCACCGGCGGCCAGCGCATCGATCTGCTGGGCGCCCGCCTCGAGGAGCTGCCCGCCATCTGGGAGCGGGTGATCGCCGCCGGGATGGAGTCGGGGCATGCGTACGGGAAGGCGCTGCGAACGGTGAAGTCGTGTGTCGGCGAAACCTGGTGTCGCTACGGCGTGCAGGACTCGGTGAGCATGGCCATCGCCATCGAACTGCGCTACCGCGGCCTGCGCTCCCCCCACAAGATCAAGGCGGCGGTATCGGGCTGCACCCGAGAGTGCGCCGAGGCCCGCTCCAAGGACGTGGGGGTGATCGCCACCGAGTCGGGCTGGAACCTCTACGTCGGCGGCAACGGCGGCACGAATCCTCGCCACGCCGATCTGTTCGCCACCGATCTCGATGATCAGACCCTGATCCGCTACATCGACCGGTTCCTGATGTTCTACATACGCACCGCCGAGCGGCTCCAGCGCACCTCGGCATG
>CAZEFG010000212.1:0-4686 GCA_964511355.1 uncultured Iamiaceae bacterium | reverse complement strand
TCATCCAGAACGGCGAGGTGAAGATCGTCGACGAGTTCACCGGTCGCGTCCTCGAAGGCCGGCGCTGGTCCGAAGGTCTGCACCAGGCGGTCGAAGCCAAAGAGGGGGTGAAGATCAAAGAAGAGAACCAGACGATGGCCACCATCACCTTCCAGAACTACTTCCGGCTCTACGACAAGTTGGCGGGCATGACCGGTACCGCCGAGACCGAAGCGTCTGAGCTGATGGGCACCTACGGCCTCAACGTGGTTCCGATCCCCACCAACAAACCGATGATCCGCCTCGACCAAGGCGATCTCATCTACAAGACCCAGGAGGCCAAGTTCGAAGCGCTGGTCGAAGACATCCTCGAACGCAACGAGGTGGGCCAGCCGGTCCTCGCTGGTACCGCGTCGGTCGAACACTCCGAGACCCTGTCCAAGTTGCTGACCCGCCGTGGAGTCAAGCACGAGGTCCTCAACGCCAAGCAGCACTTTCGGGAAGCCGAGATCGTGGCCCAGGCCGGCCGCCTCGGCGCCGTCACGGTGGCCACGAACATGGCCGGTCGTGGCGTCGACATCCTGCTCGGCGGCAACCCCGAGCTCCTGGCCACGCGCGATGTGCGAGCCGAGGGCCTCGACCCTGACTCCGACGAGGGGCGCGCCCGCTTCGAAGAGGTCCTGCCCCGTCACGAAGCCGATTGCGAGGCCGAGGGCCAAAAGGTCAGAGACCTCGGTGGCCTGTATGTGTGCGGCACCGAACGCCACGAGTCGCGCCGCATCGACAACCAGCTCCGAGGTCGCGCCGGCCGCCAGGGCGACCCGGGCGAGAGCCGCTTCTACCTGTCGCTCGAAGACGACCTCATGCGGCTGTTCGCCACCGGGGCGATGAACTGGGTGATGGGCAAGGCCCTTCCCGACGACGTGCCCATCGAGGCGAAGATGGTCACCAAGGCCATCGAGCGGGCCCAGACCACCGTCGAGCAGCGCAACGCCGAGATCCGCAAGAACGTCCTCAAGTACGACGAGGTCATGAACGAGCAGCGCAAGGTGATCTACCGGCGCCGCAACCAGATCCTCGAAGGCGCCGATCTGCGCGACGAGGCGCTCGAGGCGCTCGCCGAAGCGGTCGACGGACTGATCGCCACCTACTGCGGATCAAGCTTCGACGAGGAGTGGGATCTCGACGGGCTCATCACCGAGGCCGGCACCTATTGGCCCACCGAGCTCACCGTCGACGATCTCGCCGGAGCCGACAGCACCGACGATCTCTACGACCGCCTCATGGCCGATGCCACCGCCTACTACGAAGCCCGAGAAGAGAACCTCGGCTCCGACGTCATGCGGCAGGTCGAACGCCAGGTCATGCTGCGCATCATCGACCAGCGTTGGCGCGAACACCTCCAGGAGATGGACTACCTGCAGGGCGGAATCAACCTGCGAGCCATGGGCCAGAAGGACCCGCTCATGGAGTGGCAGCGCGAAGGCTTCGAGATGTTCGGCCAGATGATGACCTCCATCGCCCAGGAGTTCGTCAAGTACGTCATGCACGTCGAGGTGGCGGTGGCGCCCGCTCAGCCGGCCGATGAAGCCAAGATGCGTGACGTGACCTATTCGGCACCCGATGGTGCGCCCGCCGGCTTCGGCGGAGCGGCCGGCGGTGGTGGCGAGGCCGAGGGGCAGCCGTCGGTGCCTGAGGTCAACACGCCGGTGGTGAAGTCCGAGTGGGACAAGACCGGGCGCAACGAGCCGTGCCCGTGCGGGAGCGGCAAGAAGTTCAAGCTCTGTCACGGTAGGTGAGCGATGCGTGACCTCACCGAGGACCTCAAGGGCCTCCGCCGTCGCCTCGACGAGGCAGCCGTCTACCTGAAGGTCGACGAGCTGTTGGCGCGCCGTCCCCAACTCGAAACCGAAGCGTCTCGCCCCGACCTGTGGGACGACGCCGACGAGGCCCGCAAGGTCACCACCGAGCTGGCCACCGTCAACGACGATCTGGCGGTCTTCGACGAGCTGACCGAGGGTATCGAAGAGGCCGAGACCCTCTACGAACTTGCCCGCGAGGAAGACGACGAGTCGCTGTTCGCCGAGATCGACGAGGTCATGGCCCGGCTCGACACTCGCTTTGGCGATCTCGAACTGAGGTCGTTGTTCGCGGGTGAGCACGACGAGCGCGACGCCATCTGTGAGGTGCACTCCGGCGCCGGCGGCACCGACTCCCAGGACTGGGCCAACATGTTGCTGCGCATGTACCTGCGCTGGGCCGAGCGCCGTGGCTTCGACGTCGAGTTGTCCGAGGTCCAGGGTGGCCAGGAGGCGGGCATCATGTCGGCCACCTTCGTGATCAAGGGTCGATACGCCTACGGGCTCCTCCAGGGCGAGCGCGGCGTCCACCGCCTGGTCAGGATCTCGCCGTTCGACTCCAACGCCCGCCGACACACCGCCTTTGCGTCGTTCTCGGTGGTGCCGTTCATGGATGAAGGCGACGTGCAGATCGAGATCGACGACAAGGACCTGCGGATCGATACCTACCGCTCGTCGGGCGCGGGCGGCCAGCACGTCAACGTCACCGACTCGGCGGTGCGCATCACCCACCTTCCCACCGGCATCGTCACCTCGTGCCAGAACGAGCGCAGCCAGCACCAGAACAAAGACCGCGCCATGCAGATCATGCTGGCCAAGCTGGCCGACCTCGAACGCGACAAGCGCGAGGCCGAACTGGCCGCCATTGCCGGTGAGCAGCGCGAAGTCGGGTGGGGGAGCCAGATCCGCTCCTATGTCCTGCACCCGTACCAGATGGTCAAGGACCTGCGCACCGACTACGAGGTCGGCAACGTCGACGGCGTGCTCGACGGCGACGTCAGCGGGTTCATGGAGGCCTATCTGCGCTGGCGTCGGGGAGAATCGGTCGCCGCGTCATAAGCGACGGTCCCCGGTGGCGAGGGCTGGCTCTCGTATTGTCTGGCAGTGGTCCGAGTCCGAGCAGTGATCACCCAGGCCCAGGCTCTGGCGGTCTTGATCGCGGCGGGTGCGCTGGTGGCCGGGTGTTCGGCTTCGGCCGAATCCGAAGGGCTGCCATTGCCGCCGATCGCGGTGGTGACCGCCCCGACCGATTCGTCCACCACCACGACCACGCCTCCTGCCCGCGCGCTCGGTACATCGGGGCCCGACGAAAGATTGCGGCGGATCGAGGTGGCGGTCTCCGGCGACATCCTCATCCACGAAGGGGTGTGGCAGTCGGCGACGGCGCACGCGGGTGGAGAGGGCTTCGACTTCGTCCCCATGTTCGCGGCCCTGGCCCCGCTGTTGTCGTCGACGGACCTGTCGCTGTGCCACCTGGAGGTGCCGTTGTCCTCCACCAACGCCGACCTGTCCAGCTATCCGCGTTTCAACGCCCCCTTCGAACTCGCCGACGGCCTCGCCGCCGCGGGGTTCGACGGCTGCTCGGTAGCGTCGAACCATGTCCTCGATCAGGGGGTGTCTGGGATCGACTCCACTCTCGGGCACCTCGACCGGGTGGGGTTGGGCCACTCCGGAGCCGCTCGCACTCCCGAGGAGGCCGACGCGCTGACCTGGTACGAGGTGAGGGGCATCAGGGTGGCTCACCTCTCCTACACCTACGGCTACAACGGCCTGCGGCCTCCCGCTGGCCAGGAATGGAGATCAAACCTCAACTCGGTCGAAGCGATCGCCTCCGACACCGCTCGGGCCCGCCGCGAAGGCGCCGACCTGGTGCTGCTCAGCATCCACTGGGGCGACGAGTACGTGCACACGCCCAACGCCAGTCAGCGGGACCTGGCCGCCGCGCTCGACGAGCTGGCCGAGATCGATCTGGTCATTGGCCACCATGCCCACGTCATCCAAACGGTGGCGATGGTGGGCGACACCCCGGTGATCTACGGCCTCGGCAACCTGTTGTCGAACATGGGCCAGGCCGAACGGCGAGACGGTGTGGTCGTCGTGGCCACCTTCGAAGCCGGACCGGGGGAACCGTTCGCCATGGTGAAGATGACCGCCCTACCCACCTTCGTCGACCGTCCGGGGCACTACATCGTTCCCGCGCCGTCGGACTCGTGGGCGCGCACCATGGGTCATCTGGGAGCGGGCGGTTTGGAAGTGCTCCCGCGGGAGGTGCCACAGTTCCCGGTAGGCCCTGGAGTAACGTGATTGCAACATTGTTCCTGGCCGTGTCCTTGGCAACCGTGTCCTGGGCAGCGCCTTTCGTGTCGGCAACTTCGGAGTATCTGACCCTGTGATCAAGCTCGAGAACGTCACCAAGACCTACGGTGGCGAGGTGGTGGCGCTACGCGATGCGAGCGTCGACATCCAAAAGGGCGAGTTCGTGTTTCTGGTGGGAGCATCGGGGTCGGGCAAGTCGACCTTCATCCGCCTCCTCAACCGCGAGGAGACTCCCGAGTCAGGCGCGATCTACGTCGCTGGCAAGGACATCGGGCAGCTTTCGAGCTGGAAGATTCCCTACTTGCGACGCAACATCGGCTGTGTCTTCCAGGACTTCAAGCTCTTGATGACCAAGACGGTGGCCGAGAACGTGGCCTTCGCCCTCGAGGTGATCGGTCAGCCCAAACACGTCATCCGTACCCAAGTCCCGGCGATCCTCGAACTGGTGGGCCTCGAGGGCAAGTCCCACCGGTACCCCCACGAGCTGTCCGGCGGTGAGCAACAGCGTGTGTCGGTGGCTCGGGCGTTCGTC
>CAZEFG010000211.1:2194-4700 GCA_964511355.1 uncultured Iamiaceae bacterium | reverse complement strand
TGCTCGACGAGGCCACCGCCAACCTCGACCTGGCCACCGAAGCCCGGGTGGCCGAGGCCATGGGCGTGGTGAGCCGGGGCCGCACCACCCTCATCATCGCCCACCGCCTCCAATCAGCCGCCGCGGCCGATCGGGTGCTGGTGTTTGACCAGGGTCGTCTGGTCGAAGACGGTCGGCCCGCCGACCTGATCGCCGCTGGTGGCCACTACGCCTCGCTGTGGGCCACCTACCAAGGCACCCACGCCTGACGAACCTCCGCCGGTCGGGATGACCCTCGGGCCGGTCGGTAAGGTCGCGCCCGTGACCAACAACCTGAACATCGAGAACCTCTTCAACGTCGAAGGCAAGACCGCCCTGGTGACCGGAGGGTCCCGCGGGATCGGCGAGATGATCGCCGCCGGTCTCCTCGCCAACGGTGTGACCGTCTACATCAGCTCCCGCAAGGCCGACGTCTGTGACGCCACCGCCGAGCGCCTCCAGAGCGAGTACGGCGGCACCTGCATCTCGATTCCCGCCGACCTGTCGAACCTCGAAGGCATCGACGGCCTCGTCGGGGCACTCAAGGAGCGCACCGACAGCATCGACATCCTGGTCAACAATGCCGGCGCGTCGTGGGGAGCCAAGATCGAGGAGTTCCCCGAGAACGGCTGGGACAAGGTCATGGACACCAACGTCAAGGGCGTGTTCTTCCTCACCCAGCGCCTCCTGCCAATGCTCGAGCGCAACGCCACCAGCGAAGACCCCAGCCGGGTGATCAACATCGGCTCGGTCGACGGACTCACCTCGCCGGGCTGGGACACCTTCTCCTACAGCACGTCGAAGGCAGCGGTACATCACCTCACCCGCCACCTCGCCGGCCATCTCACCCGCCGCAACATCAACGTCAACGCCATCGCCCCCGGGCCGTACCCCACCTGGATGCTCTCCACCGGCGTCGGCACCGGCGGCGACGTCGAAGGCACTGACTGGGACCTCATCGGTCGAGGCAACCCCCGTGGACGCGTCGGCACCCCCGAAGACATCGCCGGCCTCGTGATCTTCCTCAGCTCTCGGGCCGGGGCCTACACCGTGGCCGAGGTCATCACGACCGACGGCGGTCAGATCAACGCGGGCCGCAACATCCCCCAGACCTGACCGTCGGTACCCGACCCCCATGGCCCTCCCGCTTGACGACATACGGGTGATCGACCTCACGGTCGCCCGGGCCGGCCCGACCTGTGTGCGCCAGCTCGCCGACTGGGGAGCCGATGTCGTTCGAATCGATGCGCCGACAGCCGACGTCGGCGCCAGCGGACCTCGCCACGGCTCCGACGAGCAGTTCGTCCATCGCAACAAGCGCTCGATCGCGCTCGATCTGAAGTCGCCGGCCGGCCACGACGTGCTCATGCGCCTGGTCGACGGTGCTGATGTGATCGTCGAGAACATGCGCCCGGGGGTGAAGACGCGTCTCGGGTTCGACTGGGACACCCTCCGGGCCAGGAACCCGCGCCTGGTCATGGGGTCCATCTCGGGCTTCGGCCAGGACGGCCCCTACGCCGAACGAGGTGGCGTCGACCAGATCGTGCAGGGGATGAGCGGGCTGATGAGCGTCACCGGTATCCCCGGACAGGGGCCGGTGCGGGCCGGTATCCCGGTGTCTGACCTATCGGCTGGCCTCTACCTGGCGGTCGGGATCCTGGTGGCCCTCCACGACCGCAACCGCACCGGGGTCGGTCGATGGGTCCAGACGTCGCTGCTCGAATCGATGATCTCGATGATGGACTTCCAAGCCGCCCGCTGGACGATCGACGCCGAGGTCCCGGCCCAGGAAGGCAACCACCATCCCACGATGATGCCGATGGGATGCTTCCCGACCGCCGACGGACACATCAACATCGCGGGGCCGAGCGGGCGCCTGTGGCGGAACCTGTGTGCCGCCATCGGTCGGCCCGACCTGTGCGACGACGAACGGTTCGACACCGCTGACAAGCGCCACCAACACCGGGGCGAACTCAACGGCATCATCGCCGACCGCCTCCGCACCCGGACGACCGACCATTGGGTCGAGGCCCTGGCGGGCGCCGGGGTGCCGGCCGGTCCGGTGTACACGATCGACCAGACCTTCGCCGATCCCCAGGTTCGCCACCTGGCCATGACTGAGCTCGTAACCCATCCCACGCTCGGACGGCTGGAGATGCTCCGCCACCCGGTGCGGATGTCGGGCGCCGACGGCGAAGGTGCCACTGTCCGCGGCCCCACCCCCGACGCCGGCGAACACACCGCCGAGGTCCTCGCGGAGTTGGGCCTCGATCCCACCTACCTCGATCCCGCAGGCCCCGAGCCTGGACCTGACCAAGGAGCAACCCCGTCATGACCACCACCTACGACACCGGCACCGACATGTTGTTGTGCGAGGTCGACGAAGGGGTCGCCACCGTCACCTTCAACAACCCGACCAAGCGAAACGCAATGTCGGGCGCGATGCGGGCCGCCATCCCCGGCACCCTGCGCTGGCTGCAGGCCAACG
>CAZEFG010000211.1:0-2094 GCA_964511355.1 uncultured Iamiaceae bacterium | reverse complement strand
CCGATCGCACCGCCCGTGCCAGGATGGCCCCATGATCGGACTGGGCGTGGCCGTGGTGGCAGGAATCATTACGTGGGCGCTCGACCGGCGTCGACGCAAGTACGCCGATCTCCCTACGACGCCGGCCGCGGCGGTCTTCGCCGGACTCAACGAGGTCAAGGGCCGGGCGTGGGTGGCCCAGCCGCTGTCGAGTCATCGCACCCAGACCCCGTCGGCGTGGTGGGACTACAAGCTCGAAGAAGAGCGGCGCCACACCCGCACCGTCACCGACAGCGACGGCAAGTCCCGCACCGAGACCTACACCGAATGGCACACCATCGAGACCCGGTCCCAGGACACCGGTGAGCTCGAGGTGGTCGACGACACCGGTTCGGTGATCGTGAAGCTCACCGGAGCCAAGGTGGTCCCCAAGCAGATTCACAGCCAGACCTTCCGCAAGGAGGACAACCGGGGGTTCTTTGAGCGGCTGCTGACCGCTGGCAACAGCACCGGCCGCTACCGGGAGACCGAGCGGGTCGTGGCGGTGGGAGCCGACCTGTTCGTGGTGGGCGAGAGCGTCCTCGACGAACAGCGTCTGGTGCCGGTGCTCGCCCACAAGGTGATGGTGTCGACCCGAACCGAGGAATCTCACCGGACATGGCTCGGGGTGGGGGTCGCCGCCATGGCGCTGGTGACGGCGGTAGCTCTCACCATCGGCATCGCCATGCTCATCAGCCCCGACTCCCCGGGCGAGCCCGCGGCGTGGCTGCCCGGGGTGGTCATCTCGATCCTGTTGCTCGGCGTGTCGTGGCTCATCACCACCTACAACCGCCTCCGTCTGGTGGCCCAGGGCGCCGACCGGGCGTGGAGCCTGATCGACGTGCAGCTCCGGCGCCGCCACGACCTCATCCCCAACCTGACCAGCTGTGTGAAGGCCCACGCCGACTACGAGCAGAGCGCTCTGGTGGCCGCCACCCAGGCCCGGACCTCAACCGACCTGAGCGACGCCGCCGAGAACCAGACCCAGGTCCTCAGGTCCCTTATCGCGGTCGCTGAGGCCTACCCCGATCTGAAGGCCGACCAGTCGTTCCAGCGTCTCCAACGCGAGCTCGCCGACACCGAGAGCCGCATCGCAGGGAGCAGGACCTTCTTCAACGAGTCGGTCACGTTGCTACGCAACCGCCGACAACAGTTTCCGGCGTCGATCGTGGCGGGCCGCGTGACCATCGAGCATCGCGACCTCATCGACGCTCGCGGTTTCGAGCGGACGGTCCCGGCGATCGCCCATCACTTCGACAACTGAGCGGACTGGCGCCGACCGCCTGAGGTCCTAGAGTGGGGGACAGTCCGGCCGGATCGGCCGGAGTCCCAGGGGGGACCAACAATTTGGGGGGAAGCACACCGTGACCGAACGGACCCTACGCGGGGCCGCTGCCATCGTCGGCGTCGCCGACGCGGCATCGTCCACCGGCGTACTCGACGACCACGGCCGAGCGCTCGAGGCTCGCATGATCAAGGCCGCCCTAGACGACGCGGGCCTCACGCTGGCCGACGTCGACGGCGTCACCTACGCCGGAGCGCCGGCCGGACTGGCTGAGTACCTCGGCATCCATCCTCGTTACATGGACGGCACCCAGGTCGGCGGATCGAGCTACGAGCTCCACGTCGAACATGCGGCCGCAGCCATCGCCGCCGGACTGTGCGAGGTGGTGATCGGGGTCTACGCCTCGACTCCCAAGGGCAACCAGGCCCGTATGCGGGAGCGCATGGCGGCGGCGGCCGCGGCCGGAGATGGAGGCGGGAACCGCGGCGGGAGAGGGCCGGGTCGTGGGGGACCGCCCGCGGGGATGGGCGGACCCAACCCCGGAATGGAATGGGAGTTGCCCTACGGGTTGCGCACTCCCATGGGGGCCTACGCGCTGGCCGCCAGCCGCCACATGTACGAGTACGGCACCACCTCCGAACAACTCGCCCAGATCGCGGTCGACACCCGCCGATGGGCCGCCATGAACCCCAACGCCCGGTTCCAGGACCCAATCACCATCGACGACGTTCTCGCCTCACCCATGCAGGCCTCGCCGCTGCACCTCCTCGACTGCTGCCTGGTCACCGACG
>CAZEFG010000210.1:0-4730 GCA_964511355.1 uncultured Iamiaceae bacterium | reverse complement strand
AGGTGTCGAGGCCGGCCAGGCAGTGCATGAGCGTCGACTTGCCCGAGCCGGACGGTCCCATCACCGCAGTGAGCTGACCGGCGCGGATGTCGACGTCGACGTGGTCGAGAGCGACCACCGCACCCGATCCTTCGCCGTAGCGTTTGGTGGCTTGGCGGGTTCTGGCGGCGATGGCCGCCGGGTCGAGGCGGAGCGACGGGGGCTCGGCCAGCACGGTGGGGGCGGAGGTGGTTTCCATGAATCCGACGGTAAGAAAATCGACGATCGGTTTCGATGGAGCCGCCCGGCGTCCTCGAGGTGGGGTTAGCCCCACCACCGACGGCGGGTCAGCGCAAGTAGCGGATGGTGACCTGGCCGAAGGTCGAGTCGACATGGATCGCTCGATCGCTATCGGGGTCGATCCGCACGTCGACGGTCCGTTCGCCGAAGTCGGTAGACCCGCTGATTCGGTAGGCCGCGCCGTCGTCGGGTAGTTCGATCGTCACCTGGCCGAATGTCGAAGTCACCCGCACGTCAACGGGGGAGTTGTCGAACGCCAAGGTGACCGACCCGAATTGGTTGTCGACCGAGACCGATGGTGAGACCAACGCACGCGCGGTCACGTCACCGAATCGCTGGTCGACCGCGACTGCACCGCCCACCCGTTCGAGCGAGACCGAACCGAAACGCTCGCTCACGTCGACATCGCCGTCGAAGTCGGTGATCGAGACGTGACCCATCCGGCTGTGGACGTTGACGCCGAGCGGCGCGGGCAGTTCGACGTCGTGGTGCACACGACAGCGCGTGGCAAAGCCCAAGGGACACGACGCTTCGAGCGCCAGGGCCCCGCCCTCGATGACCGATCTGTGACGAGCACGGAAGAGACCGTCGCCGACGTCGACCTCGACGCGGGCGTCGGGGTCGCGGGTGCCGGTGACCTCGACGTGCCCGGTGGAGTTGCGGATCGAAACCTCATCGACCGAGGCCAGTTCAGCCGCGGTGAAGGTGAGGTTCTCGAAGTGTTGGTCGTAGGCGACCGCCGTCAACAGGCGGAACAGACCGGCGAGGAGAGCCAGGACCGTGAAGACCGAACCGATCCACAACATGGCCCTACGGGTTCCACGGCCGGCCACGGTCGGGCGGCCCGAGGCCATATCGGCGGGGTGGGTCATACCGGCGGGGTGGATCGACGGGTTGATCGCAGTCATTTCAGGCCTCCAGCCAGCGCAGCACGGCCAGGACCCGACGATGGTCGGTATCGGTCGGCGGCAGGGCGAGCTTGGTGAAGATGTTGGAGATGTGCTTTTCGACCGCCCCGTCGCTTACGACCAGAGCGCGGGCGATGGCGGTATTGGTGCGGCCCTCGGCCATGAGGCCGAGTACCTCGCGTTCGCGGGGCGACAGGGCCTCCAGCGGGTCTCGTCGGCGTGACCGGGCGAAGAGCTGCGAAACCACCTCGGGGTCGAGCGCGGTCCCGCCCTGGCCCACGCGATCGACGGCGTCGAGGAACTGCGAAACGTCGGCGATGCGGTCCTTCAGCAGGTAGCCCAGACCCTCGGTGCCGTCGGCCAGCAGGTCGGTGGCGTAACTCTCCTCGACGTACTGCGACAGCACCAGGATGCCGATCTGGGGCCAGCGCGATCGGATGGTGCGAGCGGCCCGGAGCCCGTCGTCGGTGTGGGTGGGCGGCATCCGAACATCGACCACACAAAGCTCAGGCTCGTTGCGCTCGACCACATCGATGAGGCTCTCGGCATCGCCGACGGTGGCCACCACGTCGTGGCCGGCGTCGACCAGCAGCCGTACCAGACCCGCTCGCAACAGGACAGAGTCCTCGGCGATCACGATGCGCACGGCAACTCCACGAGCACGCTGGTGGGACCGCCCGGCGGACTGCTCAGGTGAAAGCGGCCCGAGAGGGCGTCGACGCGGTTGCGGAGGCCGGCCAGCCCTGTGCCTGACGACGGGTCGGCGCCGCCGCGGCCGTTGTCACGCACCTCGATCACCAACTGGTCGCGCGATCTCACGATCGCCACTTGTACACGAGTGGCCTCGGCGTGGTGGGCCACGTTGGCCAGGGCCTCCGACACGATGAAGTAGGCGGCGCTCTCGACCGCGGCAGGGGGTCGTCGCGGACCGAGATCGACCTGCAGGTCGACTGGGACGGGGCTTCTGGCCACCACCGCCGACAGGGCAGCGTCGAGCCCTCGATCCTCGAGGATCACCGGATGGATTCCGCGTACGAGGTCGCGCAGTTCGGCGAGTGCGGCCTTGGCTTCGTCGTGGGCGTCGGCCACCAGCGCCCGTCCCCGCTCGGGGTCGGATTCGAGCTTGGCCTGAGCGTCGCCCAGGGTGACCGCCAACGAGACCAGGCGTTGTTGGGCGCCGTCGTGGAGGTCACGTTCGATTCGTCGGCGTTCGGCTTCGGCGGTGTCGACCGCGGCTACCCGGCTGTGCTCAAGCTGACTCACGGCCTGATCGAACTCCTCTTGTTGGCTGAGGCCAAGTGCGGCGCGGACCAGGGCGCGCTGGCCTTGGCCGAGAACGACGGTGACCCATGGCGCCACCACCACCAGGCCGATGACCCCGGCGATGGCGAGGGCGACCGCGGGAACCCCCGGACCAATGTCGACCAGCCAGAGCTTGGCGGTCCCGCCGGGAAGTGATCCGGCGTAGAACGGAAGCAGGGCCAGCGCGAGCGACCATGTCCAGACGATGATCACGGCCAGTCCCCCCAGAAGGCCCACCGGGAACATCAGATGGTGGTAGCCGATCTCGCGCCAGCGGCGGCCGGTGTTCACTCGCTCCCACAGGCGTGAGAACCAGTTGGAGGCGGTCAACGGCGGGACCGGGTCGACCAGGTCTACGCCGAGGAGCGCACTGGCCCGCAGCCGTTCGAAATGTGCCATCACCCGCGACAGGGCAAAGAGGGCCCAGACGACCGGCAGCGCCAACGGAAACGTCAACAGCAACGAGGTGCCGGTCACCAGGAACACGAACGCGATCATGGCGATGATCGGCCCCACCACCATTCCCGTGACCAGGTGGACAATCGTCGGCCACAGATGGCCGGTGGTCCAAGGCGCCAGCACCGCTGGTAGGGATCTCTGCTTCACGGTCGCCACGGTACGAGGTCGTCACCTCGCCAACCATGGAGTCCTCCGGCGTCTGCCTGGTGGGGTTGTCCCCACCCCCGGAGCGGTATCGTCACGGGCGATGCTCCTCGGTGACGACCTGCTCGAATGGATCCTCCTGGCCCTGGGCGGCGCGCTGTTGGTGGGCAACGTGTTGGCGCTCATCCGACCTCCGGCCAACCGACGCGACGGTGATCTGGAGCGGGCCCCGGTCATCCGCAGCATCGCCTATGCCGCGATCGGCGCGATCGCAGCAGTGTGGGCCCTGGCCTCCCTGCTGGTCATGTGAGCAACTACCCTCGCCCGCTGTGAACCCCCGCCGCCTCGTTGTCGCCGTCGCCGTCGCCGTGGCGTTACTGCTGGGGGCGTGCAGTGACGACACACCCGACCGCGATGACGAGGGTCGCATCACCTCGGCGGGCGACCTGTCAGTGTTCGACCTTGCCGTGGGCGACTGCGTGGTCGTCACCCACGAAACCGAGGCCGTCAACGACACGTTGCCGGTGGTGCCCTGCGACGAGCCGCATCAATCCGAGGTCTACGCGCTGGTCGAGCTGGAAGACCTCGACCAGTACCCCGGCGAGCGTGAGCTTTCCAACCGGGCCGAGCTCGAGTGTGTCGCCACCTTCGGCGACTACGTGGGGGTCGATCTGGCCGACTCGACGCTGTTCTTCACCTATCTCATCCCGGCGGTACGGAGCTGGCAGGAAGACGGCGACCGCACGGTCGTGTGCATGACCCTCGGGGTCGGCGGCCCCCTCGAGGGCAGCGTGCGCGGATCAGGAATCTGAACCGCGCCGGGTTCGGACTCCAGCGCGGCGATCAAGGCGTCGATACCATCAGGCAGCGACGACACCGCAGACCCTCGGAGGACAGATGGGCAAGCCGGTAACGATGGGAGCCCAGATCAAGTGCAGCTTCGGGTTGGCTCCCAGCGTCTTGATGGTGCCTGACCCTGTACGGCCGACGGTCGAGAACCGCCCTGCGGCGGTGATCACCGACAACGTCCCCAGCAGCAACATCTTGCCCTTCGGCATGTGCCAGTCGTTGGCCAACCCCACAGTGGCCGCCGCGACCGCTGCTGCTCTTGGTGTCCTGACGCCGATGCCGTGTATGCCGATGACGCTCGCCCCGTGGATGCCCGGCTCGGTGATGGTCAGCATCGGCGGCAAGCCGGCGCTTACCGACTCGTCGATGCTCATGTGCAACTGGGCCGGGGTGATCTCGATCTCCATGCCTGGTCCCGTAACCACCGACATGAGCTGACGGGCCGTTTGAACGGTGTTGCCGTTGAATTGGCACCTCCGTTGACACTAGGTCGAACGGCTCATTCACCGGCTTCGGAGACACTCACCCCTGCCCGCCACGAGGCTAAGGGTATATATTCACGCCAGCGACGGGCATCGCGGGCAGCAATCATCTTCGATGACGACTCTGGTGCCTCGGGGTGCCCGCCGTACCTGGGGGCTGGTGCGACTCTGTTTCGGGAGCCGATCCGGTCTTCTCGCCGAATTGGTTTACCTACCCAAGGAGTTAACAGGTGCCTTCCTACCTGTCGCCCGGTGTCTACGTTGAGGAGGTCCCCTCCGGATCGCAGTCGTTGTCGCCTGGTGCGAC
>CAZEFG010000209.1:0-4750 GCA_964511355.1 uncultured Iamiaceae bacterium | reverse complement strand
TTCTGGGCGTTGCGGTAGTCGTCGACCGCCGAGGGGAAGGTGGTGTAGTGCCCGTGACAGTCGATGATCATGTGCGCCTTGTCCGACCTTTGCTCATAGTGCCCGCTCCGATTGTTCACAATCTTGTAGACAGCCTCACCATACCCAAGATTTGTTCGGCGATCTGAGTTCGCTCAGGCCTGACCCGATCCCCACAGAATGAGGGCGCTGGAGCGGGCGCTCGCTCAGAGGTCCAATGAGTAGGGGGCGACGCCGAGGTGTTCGGTTCGTGCACCTTGGTGAAGACGGCGGTCCCATGCGGCCACGATGAGGTCGGGCAGGTCGAGGGCAAGAGCGCTCGCCAGATGCACCGCATCGGCCCCGCGCAAACCGTGGCTGCGGGCCAGTTCTCCCGCGTGTCGTTCGACCGAGGCAGTGAGTTCTACCGGCCGCATCGCGCCCCAGAACTCGCCCCAAGACCTCCAGGCTGACCGCATGCCTGAGTCGTCGAGATCGTGATTGCGATGCGCCGCGGCCAGGGCCGCGCAGACCTCGGGGTAGGCGATTCGGCTCGTCACTGCGGCGTCGCACGCATCCCATACGGCCGACGCGAGGTCGGAACCCGGCTCGTCAGCTACGAGCTTCACTAGCGCGCTTGAGTCGAAGTAGACAACGGCCACCGCTAGCGCCGTTGCTCGGAGACGGTCTCGGCAATCGGGCGCTTGGGGCGCGGGCGAGATCGACCCGACGCGACGGGGCGGGGGCCGCTGCGGGACGGGGCGGCGATGGCGCCTGATCGGGTTAGTTCGCTGATGGCGGAGGCGGACTCGACCCCCACGATCCGCGCCACCGGCACGCCCCTGTCGGTGACGATCACCTCGCCGTCGCCGACTCGGTCGAGCCATCGGCTGAGGTTTTTGCGGAGTTCGGTGACGGAGACCTGCATGGGTCAAGTGTACAACTCGACGGACAGCAACTGTACAGAAGCTCACCCTCGCGGTGCCGCCGCCTTTCCTCCCGGGCTTACCTCGACGCGGAAAGTGGCCTGGTCGTCGCCCGCCGCTGCCTGGACTGAACCGTCGTGGGTTCAGGCAAGCGTTTCGGTTCCGTGTGGATCTGGAGCGCTCTCGTTGATCCAATTCGGCACAGAACGGTTGGCGGAGCACGGCTGGCGGGCCGGGCGGGAGCGGGGCGATCGGGGTCAGCCGAAGATGCGTGACCAGGGCCGGGTGCGGGGGCCGAGCGGTATGTCGTTCCAAACCTGGCGGTCGTCGGCCAAGGGGTCGTCGACCATGGTCCACCCCTGGTCGATCTCCATGGTCGGGCGCGCCTCGGCGTCAAAGGGAGTCCAGCGGGGAAGGCCCGCGACGTCGGGGCTACCCGTGCGGGCGAAGGCCGCCCACCGACCGCTCATCTCGCGGGCCAACTGCTCGGAACCCTCGTCAGCGAGCGCGAACCGCATGGTGTGGAGGTTGTCGAACATGAAGCCCATCTCGAGCCCGTGGTACGACCCGCCGTGGGCCAGCTTCGATGCGGTACGTCGGAACAGGTAGGTGAACACTGGCGTGGTTGCTCCGGCCGCCGCCACCGCACCGACCTTGTCTTCGGCCAGGCGAAGGGACCGGACCCGGAAGGCTTCGGACTCGATGGTGAGCAGGATCTCGAAGTTCGACCGCTCGGGGAAGCGCTCTTTGTAGTGGGCGATGAGGCCATCGAGCCCGGCGTCGACCCCGGGGGTCAACCGCTCGACCAGTTCGGCGTCGGAGATCTCGGGTCCGCCGCCCCCGTCGCGCATGCGGGGGTCCATGAGGGTCATGAACCAGGCCTCGTGCTCGTTGGTGCCGATCAGCAGCGGAACATCGGTGGCGGCTCCGGCTCGCAACGCCTCACCCGGCCAGTGTGGAAGCGCTTCGGTGCCGACGGTGGGGGCAAAAGACATGCCCCCTGGGGAGGGACCACCGCCGGCACCGAGCGCGACTTGGACCTCGAACAGGCGCTCGGCAGGCAGTTCGAGGAGCTGGCTGGCCTGGTCGTCGGCCAGCCCGAGCTCGGCGAGCACCTTGCCGCAGGTGTTGTGCGCCTGGTCGGGGTCAGGGAACTGAAAGGGTGGGCCGCTCTGGATGATGGCCCGGTGGTAGAGGCCGTCGGCCGATGGCATGGCGAGCAGCGCTGAAACCTTGCCGCCGCCTCCGGATTCGCCGAACAGGGTGACGCAGCCGGGATCACCACCGAAAGAGGCGATGTTGTCGCGCACCCACTCCAGGGCAGCGACCAAGTCGAGCATGCCGGCATTGGCCGAGGCCTGGTAGCCGTCGCCGAGGCGGCGGGAAACGTCGAGGAACCCGAAGATGCCCAAGCGGTGGTTGACCGACACCATCACCACGTCGTTGCGGCCGGCCAGGTTGGTTCCCTCGTACAACGGGCTCGAGGCCGTACCCACGGCATAGCCCCCGCCGTGGAACCAGACCATCACCGGCGCGGTTCCCTCCAGGTCGGGGCTCCACACGTTGAGCACCAGGCAGTCCTCGCTGGTGCCAACGCCCTCGGGCGTGCCGAGCGGCCCGGGTGACGGGCCCGAACCACGCTGCATGGCCGAGTCGCCGTACTGCAGGCAGGGTCGCACTTCGTTCCAGCCGGGATGAGGGTGGGGCGCCTGGAACCTCAGGTCGGCGAGCGGTGGAGCAGCGTAGGGAACCCCGAGGAAGCGGGTCACTCCATGGTCGACTACCTCGCCGCTGATCGGCCCGGCTGTGGTCGCCACGATCGGCGCCGCGCTCCCCATATCTCCCCCGTTGGATAGATGACAGAATGGTGTCTGGCGGTATCTTACCTGTCACTGATGGGGCGGTTGTCAATCGAAAAGTGCGCGTGCCTCAACGGGAGGGCGCCTTGCTCATGGGAGGGTGCTGTGGCATCGGAACCGGTAACGATCATGGCGGTGGGCGATGTCATCCTCGACGAACCCGAGCCCGACTCCTTCTTCGCCCCGTCGGCACCGCTGCTGCGTTCGAGCGATGTCACCATCGTGCACATCGAGGTCCCTCACACCAGCCGCGGCAACGGGTTCAGCACCGACGTTCCGGCACCCCCGGCCAACCCTGATCACCTTGGCGCGCTGCCCGGGGCGGGGGTCGAAGTGGCCACCCTTGCGGGAAACCACATGTTCGACCAGGGCCCCAACGGGGTGCTCGACACGGTCGACACCTTGCGGGGCTTGGGCATCGCCACCGCGGGAGCCGGTGCGGACCTGGCGGCGGCGCGGGCTCCGGCTGTGGTCGAGCGTCGGGGGGTGTCGGTGGCGGTGCTGTCGTACAACTGTGTCGGGCCCAAGGACTCGTGGGCGTCGGCATCGAAGCCTGGTTGTGCCTACCTCGAGGTGTTGACGCATTACGAGCTCGATCACGCCTCGCCCGGCGGCCCGCCCACGATCTACACCTTCGCCACGCCCAAGACCCTCGACGCCATGGCTGACGACATTGCTTCAGCTCGCGACCAGGCCGACATCGTGGTTGTGGCCTTCCACAAGGGCATCGGGCACACTCCTGCGGCGCTCGCCATGTACGAAACGGCAGTGTCGCGAGCCGCCATCGAGGCGGGTGCCCATGCGGTGGTCGGCCACCACGCCCACATCATGCGGGGCATCGAGGTCTACAAGGGGGCTCCGATCTTTCGCGGTCTCGGCAACTTCGTGACCGTCACGCGGGCCCTGTCGATCGAGGACAACCCGAGCCCCGAGCGGCTGGCGTGGGCCAAGCGGCGCGAGGAGCTGTTCGGCTTTTCGCCCGACCCCACCATGCCGACCTATCCGTTCCACCCCGAGAGCCGCAATACGGTCGTGGCCACCATCGAAGCCGACCGCTCGGGGGTGGTCGGGGCTGGTTTCGTGCCTTGCTACATCGACGGTGCTGCGCGCCCGGTGCCGGTGGCATGGGACGACGGTGGCGCCGAGGTGGCCGATTACGTACGCGACATAACCGCCCGGGCCGGGTTCACCACCAGCTTCGAGCGCCAAGCCCACGCCCGATGGCGACCGGATGGCCATCAATCTCACCTGACCAACCCCGCACTTCTTCTCACTGGCCAGTACCGCTCGATTGTCGACAATCTTGTTCACATCGAGCCTCGACGCAGCTAGGCTTGCGGCCATGGGGACCGCATCCGAGCCCGACCACCGCGAGTACGACGACATCCCCGGCACCTATGTGTTCGATGCCCGGCGCAGTCGTCAGGGCTATCCGCTCAACATGTTCTGCATGTCGCTCAACGACGCGGCCAACCGCGACGCCTTCCGAGCTGACGAGGCGGGCTACCTCGATCGGCACCCGATGTCGGCCGAACAACGCCAGGCGGTGCTCGACCGCGACTGGAACCAGATGCTGGAGTTGGGCGGCAACGTCTACTACACCTTCAAACTGGCGGCGTGTGACGGCATGACCTTCCAGCAGCTTGCTGCCAAACAGACCGGCATGAACCCCGAGGATTACGCCGCGATGATGGCGGGCGGCGGACGCAAGATCGACGGCAACCGCAGCCGCTCCGAAAGGGCTTCGGCCTCCGAATCGCAAGGGGAGCCCACCGATGGCTGAGATCGTCGCCGGCATCGGCACTTCGCACGTCCCCGCGGTGGGGGCGGCCTTCGACAAGGGCCTCACCGGCGACCCTTATTGGGAGCCGTACTTCGCCAAGCTCGAACCAGCGCGGCAGTGGATGGCCGAGCTCAAGCCCGACGCCTGCATCGTGGTCTACAACGACCATGCCTCCGCCTTCTCGC
>CAZEFG010000208.1:2439-4782 GCA_964511355.1 uncultured Iamiaceae bacterium | reverse complement strand
AGCCAATGGATCGGCAGTTCGACGAGTGGGACCGGCGTCCCGTCGACCACATGGAGGTAGGGGGCGATGTCGTCCATCATGTTGGTCGAGTAGAGGAATCCGTGCTTTTGCAGCATGGGCACGGTTCCGGCGTTGAACTCCCACGACGGGGCGCAGTACCCGACCGGACGCACCCCGGTCACCGACTCCAGAGCGTCGAAGGCCCGGACCAGGATCGCCTCTTCGCCTTCGGGATCGTCGGGGTCGGTGTGTTCGTGGGCGTAGCCGTGGTGGGCGATCTCGTGGCCGGCATCGGCGATGCGACGCACCAGAGTCGGGTAGGTCTCGGCCACCAGGCCGGGGATGAACCAGCTGGCGGTCATGTCGTGGCGGTCGAGCAGCCGCAGGATCAACTCGGCCCCGACCTTGGGACCGAACCGCCCTTGCGACAGGGCGCTGCTGCGCCGCTGGTAGGCGGGGTCGCGTGAGGTCCACAGAGTCTCGCCGTCGAGGTGGAAGCTGAAGGTGAAGGCGTACTCGGCGCCGTCAGGCCACTTCATGGCGCACCCCCTGCTCGTCGGCCCAGGGGAAGCGCATGACCTGGTAGTCGGAGAGACAGGGTGGCCCCTCGGTCCAGTGCAGTTCCTTGGCGGTGAGGTCGATGATCACCGACATGTTCGACTGGGTGGCCAGCGGCGAGCCCGGTACGTCCTCGTGACGGCAGATGGCCTCGGGCAGCTCGCGGTGGTCGCGCAGCAGTTCCTTGAGTGACTCGGCATCGAGGGAGCCGACCCGGTCGTCGAGCCATCGTTGGGCCCGCCGGGTGCGTAGGTAGGTGCCGGGCGATGCCGTGGTCAGCAACTTGCCCCGGTCGATCACGTCGGGCATCGCGGCGGTGAAGTTGTTGGCGTGGGCGAGCACCCCGTTGTCGTTGACCAATACGGCGAAGTCGCCTGGTGCCCATTCGATGTCGGCGCACTCGCCCGACTCGGCGGCGGCGATCATGAAGTTGCCGGAGCCGGCGCGGACGCTACCGGTGACCGCCTGTAGCGCCTCGGTGAGGGTCGACGCTTCGAGTGCGGCGCGGGCCATGGCGTGGAAGGTCTGGCCCTGACCGTTGCGATTCGAGGCGAGCAGGTTGGCGCACACTGCGACCCCGTTGGAGTTGACCCCGAACTTGCCGAGCATGCCGGCCTCGGTGAAGGTCAACACGTCGGTCCCGTTGGGCAGATGGATCAAACAGCTCAAGAAGTTGGGCAGGACACTCGACAGCCAGTCCCAGTTCTGGGCGACGAGGAGGTGCCCGTCCTTGGTGGCCCGTGCCTCGACTGAAACCGATGTGCACTCACACCACACGTTGGCCAGCAGGCCCGACGCCCCGTAGGCGATCTCGGTGCGGGCGTTGAGGGCGCCGATCTCGGTCACGTCGACCCCGGCCCCCCGCGCGATCCCCAGTACCTCTTCATGTAGCGAGGGGAACCGCCCGGCCAGCGCGTCGAGGTAGTTCGCCGAGCTGGCGAGCACGTCGTTCCACTCCATGGCGGAGTACTCGAGGAACCAGCCTCGGTACGTCTCGATGTTGGCGAGGATCTCGTCGCGGGCGGCTTCCCCGTGTTGGCGTCCCCGCTCGGTGGGAGTGCCCGTTAGTTCCAGCATCTTCATTTCAACCAACCTCGCTTTGGCTCAACTTCGCGTCGAACTGGTCGCGCAGTACGTCGCCGATCAGGTTCACCCCGAGGACAAAGATCACGATCATCAGGCCGGGGAACACGCTCACCCACCAGCCCATGACGAGGATTCCTCGCCCGTCGTTCACCATCGACCCCCACTCGGCTGCCGGTGGCTGCACGCCGACGCCGAGGAAGCTCAGCGCGGCGGCGATCAGCACGGCGTAGGCCAGGTACAAGGTGACCATCACCATGACGGGGCCCAGGATGTTGGGGAGGATGTGCTTGCGGATGACGCGGGCCGGGCTGCACCCGATGGCCCCGGCGGCCAGCACGTATTCCTCGGCACACACCGACAGCACCGCGGAGCGGGTGACCCGGGAGAAGGTGGGGATGCCGGAGGCACCCACGGCGATGGTGACACTCACCAGGCCGGGGCCGAGGACCGCCGCCGCGACCAGGGCCAGGATCAGACCCGGGAATGCGAGCAGGACGTCGATGCTGCGCATGAGCACCGAGTCGATGATCCCGCGCGAGTAGCCGGTCACGACTCCGATGGCCACGCCGACACCGGCCGAGATCGCCACCGCCCCGAGGGCCACGAACACCGAGGCGCGGGCGCCGTGCAGCACCCGGCTCAACACGTCGCGCCCGAGCTGGTCGGTTCCCATGGGGTAGTCGGCCGAAGGGGAGGTCA
>CAZEFG010000208.1:0-2339 GCA_964511355.1 uncultured Iamiaceae bacterium | reverse complement strand
GCGAAGATCAAGATGGCGACGATGGCCAGCCAGAACTCAGGGGTCGAGATGCTGAGCAGCGAGATGAAGATGGCTAGTCGATCGGTGAAGCGGCCCCGCCGTACTGCGGCGAGGACCCCGATCGGCACCCCCACGAGCACGCTGATGACCGCAGCGAACAGCGCCAGCTCGAGGGTGTAGGGCAGGGCATCCATGATGAGCTGCCCGACCGCGCGACCCCGCAGCGGAGAGTCGCCCAGGTCGCCCTGCAGTGCATTGCCGACGAAGCTCAGCAGCTGCCCTGGCAGGCTCTTGTCGAGCCCGTAGGCCTCGCGAGCGGCGGCGATCGTCTCGGGTGAAGCTGGCCCCGACAGGCGGCTGACCAACACATCGACCGGGTCGCCGGGCATCAGGTGGAGGAACAGAAAGGACACCAGCACGACCCCGAGGAGGGCCGGTATGGCGGCCAGTGCTCGCGATGCTGCGTAGCGCAAGCTCAGGCTCCGTTTCTAGCGGATAGGCGGCGGTGCCGCCGCCCCCGGAGGGGCGACGGCACCAGGTACGGGTGCTGATTCTGCTGGTAGCACCCGCGTGGGGTCACTGCTCGATCCACACGTCGTGGAAGTAGGTGTAGGTACCGCGGTAGTCGGGCACCAGGCCGTTCACCGCATTGCTGGTCACGATGTTCTGGTTGACCGAGATGAGCGGGATCTCCGGTACGGCGGCGACGACGATCTCCTGCACTTCGTGGTACATCTCGCGGCGCTTTTCGCTGTCGGTTTCACCCGAAGCGGTGGCGAGAAGGTCGTCGACCATCGGGTCAGAGTAACGAGACACGTTGGTGATGCCGGTTCCGCTGCCGGGGATGGCGTCGCCGGCGTAGAGGGTGAACAGAAGGGCCGGGTCTTCGTTGGTCCAACCGTTGATGTAGGCGGTGCCGAAGTCGAACTCGCCGGACCCACGCATGACCTCGACGACCTGGGCGCTGGGGACGACCTGGAACTGCAGGTCGACACCGATCGAGCGGAGCTGGTCCTGGATGAGGCTGTAGAACTGCTGCAGCTCGGGCACGGTTAGGCCCTCGAGGGTCAGACGCTCTCCGTCCTTTTCGCGAATACCGTCGGAGCCCTCGACCCAACCGGCGTCTTCGAGGATGCGCTTGGCTTCGTCGGCGTCGTACTCGGGCAGGCGGGCGTCCTGGTTGACCCAGTCACCCATCCGCTCTTCGAGGAGGAAGTACGCCTCGTGAGCGGTGCCGGCGTAGATGGCCCGGTTGAGCCCGTCACGATCGATGCCGCGAGCGATGGCTTCACGCACCGCCAGCTCGGCGGCATGGCCCCGCTCGACGTTGAAGGTCAAGGTGACGGCCTGGCCGTTCTTTTGCACGGGCACGATCTTGAACGACGAGTCGGCTTCGAAGTTGGCGGCCTCCAGCGGAGGAAGGCCGATCATGGCGTTGAGCTGGCCTGAGCGGAGGGCACCGACCCGGGTCGACGGTTCGGGGATGAAACGGAAGGTGATCGTCTCGACCTTGGGCGCCTCGTTGGGGCGTTCCAGGAACTCAGGACCCCACGAGTAGTCGGGGTTGCGACGCACGGTGATGTGGTCGCCTCGGACCCACTCTTCGAAGATGTACGGACCGCTGCCCTTGGGGTTGCCGGCGAAGTCCTCAACACCCTGGGACTCGACGGCACTCTTTTGGACGACGGCGAAGTAGCTGCGGCCCAGCACGGAGGGCAAGAAGTTGGCCTGGGGTCGATCGAGTTGGACCTCGAGAGTGTGCTCGTCGACGACGGTGGAGCCGGAGTAGGCCACCGCGAGGGTGGTCTGGTAGGCGTTGTTGGGAGCGAAAGCTGGATCGACGGCCCGGTCGAGGGTGTACTTGACGTCTTCGGCGGTGACCGGCGTTCCGTCCCAGAACTTGGGCTCGGTCTTCAGGTGGAAGGTGTAGGTCAGGCCGTCATCGGAGATGTCCCAGCTCTCGGCGAGGCCGCCCACGATCTCTCCGGTGGTGGGGTCCTGGTACACGACCTGGTCGTACAGGGCGGTGATGATCGAGTGACCGAAGGTTGTCGGTGCCTTGTGCTGGGGATCGAGCCCGGGAACGTCGCGGGCTTCGTCGGTGGGAAAGCCGATGATCAGTTCGCCGCCGACCGCCGGCCCGCCGTCGTCGCCGGAGCCGTCGCCGCTGCTTGAGCCGTTGCCGCTGGCCCCGGTGGTGTTGGACGACGACCCGTTGCCGTCACCGCCGGCGCATGCTCCGAGCGCCAGGACGGCGAACACCCCGAGTGCGAGCAGCCGCAGACTGCGCGGGAACCTTGACGCTCTCATCAATTCTTCCACTCCTGTAGCTAGCGGCT
>CAZEFG010000207.1:0-4790 GCA_964511355.1 uncultured Iamiaceae bacterium | reverse complement strand
GCCTCGGCCACCTGCTCGTCGGCGGTGTCCTCACGCAGGTGCAGGTGTTGGTCGGTCCAGCGCAGGCCGGTGTGTACGACGCCGGACACGTCAGGCCTCGGGCTTGATGCGAGGGAACAGTCCCTCGCCCTTCTCGACCGGCAGGCCGCCCGGGTAACCGCCCCACACCACCGAGTCGGGCACTCGCTGGTCGAGCGGCGACCCGTCGAGGCCGATGCGCTGCCAGATGACCTCGCAGGTGGTGGGGATGGCGGGGCAGGCCAGCACGGCCACCACCCGGAGCGCTTCGAGAGCGTCGCCCATCACGGCATCGACCTCGGGCCCCGGCTCGGCTTTCCACGGCTCGTTGGCTTCGAGGTGGGCGTTGGTCTCCCGCACGATCCGCCAGGTGGCGTCGAGCGCGACCGATGGGGCCACCGCCTCCCACGCGGCCGCGGCGTCGCTGGCCGCCTTGGCCACCACCGCGGCGAGCGGACTGTCGGCGCGGGGTGCCGGACCGATGCCGTCGCACTTCTTGGCCACCACCGTCGCCACCCTCGACAACAGGTTGCCGAGGTTGTTGGCCAGGTCGGCGTTGTAGCGCGAGACCATGGCCTCATAGGAAAAGTCGCCGTCAGGTCCGAATGGGTTGTCGCGCAGGAAGTGATAGCGGAACCCGTCGACCCCGAAATCCTCGACCAAACGGGCCGGAGCGATGTCGGTGAGTCGAGCCGGGCCGTGCACCGTCTTCGATAGCTTCTCGCCGCCGAGCAGCAACCATCCGTGCACATGGACCCGATGGGGCGGGTCGATACCCGCGGCCATGAGCATGGCGGGCCAGTACACGCAGTGGAAGCGGATGATCTCCTTGCCGATCAGGTGCCGGACATGTGGCCACCAGGTGTCGACTCGGTCCTGGTCCTCGGGATAGCCAATGGCGGTGAGGTAGTTGATGAGGGCGTCGTACCAGACGTAGAAGACGTGCCCCGGTGCCCACGGGACCGGCACGCCCCAATCGAGAGAGGTGCGGGTGATCGAAACGTCATCGAGCCCCTGGCGCAGGAACCCCAGGACCTCGTTGCGCTTGCCCTCGGGTTGGATCACCTGAGGATCGTTCTCGATCCAGTCGATGAGACGCTGCTCGTAGCGGCTCAGCCGGAAGAACCAGTTCTCCTCTTCGAGGTGGGTGACCGGCTTGCCGGTGTGGACGGGGCAGTTGCCGTCAACGAGCTCGCCCTCCTGGTAATAGGCCTCGCACGAAACGCAGTACGGACCGACATAGGTGTCGAGCTCGATGTCGCCATTGTCCTTGATCCGGGTCAACAGCTCCTGGACCGTGTGGTGGTGGCGAGGCTCAGTGGTGCGGATGAAGTCGTCGTAGGAGATACCGAGCATGTCCCAGACCTCACGGAATCGAGCCGCGTTGCGATCAGCCTGATCCTGGGGCGAGACCCCCGCCTCGGTGGCCGATTGCGCCACTTTCTGCCCGTGCTCATCGGTGCCGGTGAGGAAGAAGGTTTCGTCGCCCTTGAGTCGGTGCCACCGCGCCAGCGAGTCGGCGATGACCGTGGTGTAGGCGTGACCGACGTGGGGGGCGTCGTTGACGTAGTAGATCGGCGTGGTTACGTAGAAGCGCTCGGTCATGACGGCCAAGCTTACGGGGGTCACCAACCCGCCACGCGAGCGTTACCGACCGGTGCTGACGCTAAGCGGCAGTGGGCACGCGCAAGGCCTCGGGCAGGCGCTCGGCGTCGGGCGCCCGCATGGCGAGCAGGTACATGGGGCTGGTCGCCTCCTGGTGGCCGTGCAGCGATACGACCTCGGGCGCAGTCCAGCGGTGAAGACCCCACATGAACCCGGTGAGCCCCCCGGCAAAAGGAGCGGCGGTAGCTGTGATTGCCAGCCCGACGGCGAGCAGGGTTCCCGTCTCGTGAGTACCGAGAATGATCATGACCAGGGTGACCACCAAGCTGATGACCATCGCCCCGGCGACCCCCTTGACGGCGGAGCGAGCGGCTCGCGCCTCGATGGCGCGGTCGAGGGCGTTGCCCGCCTCAGCGGTGTCGACGATCAGGTGCTCGGTGCCTGGAACCGCAGTGGCCGCGACCCGGGCGGTCTGCTCGGCTTCGTTACGGGACGGGTAGGTGGCTACGAAGATGGTCGAGCTCACAGCGGCCTTTCGAGTGGCGGCGACCGCCTCGGGGAGAGGACGGTTCGTTATTGGACAGAGGTCAAACCCAGTGTCCGGTCACCGCCGTTCGACCACAGTGGCGACATCCGACATTGTCGCCGCCCCTTGCTTGTGAAAGTTCTCTCGATCGGACTCAGGACATCAGGAGCCGGGAGCGAGATGATGCCGGTGGACATAAACGGCGATCTCGCACTCGAGGAGGTGACGGGGTTCGTCGATCACCGGGCCGATGATCGCCTCGACCCGGTCGAGGCGGTTCTTCATGGTGTTGTAGTGCACGTGCAGTCGGCGGGCGGCGGCCGCCACGTTGCGGGTTTCCATCCACACGGCCAGCGATTCGACCAGATCCCCCGCCTGGTCCCGGTCAGCGCGGATCAGAGGACCGATCGTCTGATCGACGTAATCGGCCAGATCCTCTGGCGACGCCGATGCCAACAACCGTTCCAAACCCAGGTCGTCGAAGACTTCGGTCACGTGGCGTCCTTTGGCCCAGCGGCCGACATCGACCGCCCGACGGGCCTCCGTGAAGGAACGGGCCAGCAGGTGGGGGCTGTTGACCCGGCGCCCGACTCCGATGCTCACCGACACCGTCCGCAAGCGCACGTCGAGTTCGTCGCTCATCCGGTCCGCCAACGCCCTACGGGTCGTGGGCGAGTCGTCAGCGGGGGCGATGAGTGCTGCGATGGCCGAGCGGCGCGCCCACACGATGGCCTGAGGTCCAAGCGTCGCCCGGGCAGCGGCAGCGATCGTGCCGAGCGCACCAGGGACGGACTCCATTTCGACCGGTGGGTCGATCGACGCCAGCAACACCGCCCGGGGGATCTCGAGGTTCCAACCGAAGCTCGCCGAGCGTTCGAGGATCTCGTCGACATGGGCTGCCAGACCCGAGATCAGCTGTTCGAGCGACAGCGCCGCGAAGCGCTCGCGGGTGGTCTCAGAATCGGCGGCCTCCGGGGCCTCAGATGTCGGATCGAGCACTGCCCCTGTCTACCGGAACCGGCTGCAACGTTCGCACCGCCCCGATCCGGGCAACCCAATGCCCTTCGCGGCTCGTGTCGATTTAGACCGTCTCTCGCGTTCCAGATCGACACAGAACCAGCGCCACCGGTTTCCCAATAGCTTCATCCCCCGGGTGGTGGGTCGACCGGAACCGGCGGCCACCGGAGAATGAAGCGAAGCGACACCCCGCCCGAGTGGGCATCGAGCGATGCTTCCACCTCGAAGCTCCGCTCGTCGTCGCTGTCGGGTGTCTCCCACACCTGTGGGTCTCGCATGAGTGGCCCGCCTTTGGTGTTGAACACTTCGAGCTTCCGCGCCGACGCATCCCTCCAATCCTCCAACCTCGGCCGAGTCGTGGTATCCAACCCGAACTCCTCGTCAAACGCCACCAACACCGCGTAGGCCTCGTCCACCGTCGGATAACGGCGAGCCAGATCCAACGAGTGAGGGTTACGGACCTCACCCAGAGGTCCAGAAGCCGAAAAAGATATCCGTGTCGCCGGGAACTCGAACCGCCGCCCATCGGGCAAGATCACCGTCACGTCGACCGACTCACCGCCCCGGGTTTGGATCGTGTGCGTCTCAAAGCCGGGCTCAAACCCCACATCCTCGCGAGTCAGGCCCGACCGCAGGTCATAGACCACGCTCCCCTCGGCCAACACCCGTCGGGCCGCCTCTGGAACGCTCGTCCCGTACTCCACGACACACCCGCTGACCGTGGCCACAACCACTACTCCCACGACCATGCATCTCATCGCCCGCCGCAGGATTCCCCACAGCTTCATCCCCCGGCTGGCGGGTCTACCGGCACCGGTGGCCACCGGAGCATGAACCTCAGAATCACCCCGCCGGAGTGAGCATCGAGCGAAGCCCCAACCTCGAAACTCAGGTCATCGTTACTGTCGGAAGTGCTCCAGTATTGCGGATCGCGCATAAGCGGCCCGCCTTCGGTGTTGAACACCTCGAGCTTCCGGGCCGACGCATCCCGCCACTGCTCCAATCTAGGCCGAGTCGTGGTGTCCAACCCGAACTCCTCGTCAAAAGCCACCAACACCGCGTAGGCCTCGTCCACCGTCGGATAACGGCGAGCCAGATCCAACGAGTGAGGGTTACGGACCTCACCCAGAGGTCCAGAAGCCGAAAAAGATATCCGTGTCGCCGGGAACTCGAACCGCCGCCCATCGGGCAAGATCACCGTCACGTCGACCGACTCACCGCCCCGGGTTTGGATCGTGTGCGTCTCAAAGCCGGGCTCAAACCCCACATCCTCGCGAGTCAGGCCCGACCGCAGGTCATAGACCACGCTCCCCTCGGCCAACACCCGTCGAGCCGACTCCGACGTCGACGACGACACCTCCACCACACACCCTCCGATCATCCCAACTGCTATCACCGCCGCCGCCAACCTTCGCAACACCCCCACCGAGATCCACACCGTCGTCAATACTCCTTCAGCACTGCGGCGCCTGGACGTCTACGCCTACCCGGTCGACGACTTCGAGCAGGAGTTCGGCTGAGGCAACGGGAGGCAGCAAGGTTTCATCCAGCAAGGCGTCGCCGACGCGATGGTGGAGTCGGTACTGGTCGGCTCGTTCCCGTACCGGAGTTGCCAGCAGTTCCC
>CAZEFG010000206.1:0-4843 GCA_964511355.1 uncultured Iamiaceae bacterium | reverse complement strand
GGTGAGATGGTCGACCGGGCCGTTGAAGAAGCCCTGGATCTGGCCCGAGTGAAGGTCGACCGACATCAGCCGCTGGGCGCCCGCGGCGGCGAACATGTCGGCCACCAGGCGGGCGGTGATGGGCTCGCGCCCTTCGGACTTGCGGTCCTGGCGGGCGTAGCCGAAGTACGGCATCACGGCGGTGATGCGCTTGGCCGAGGCACGGCGGGCCGCATCGACCATGATCAGGTGCTCCATGATCGAGTCGTTGATGCTCGATCCGTTCCAGCCGGTGTGGCTCTGCATGATGAACACGTCGGTGCCGCGCACCGAGCCGCCCAACTTGCAATGGAGCTCGCCGTTGGCGAACTCGGCGCACTGGGCATCGAGGAGCCGCTCGCCGAGGCGGCTGGCCACCTCCTCGGCCAACTCGACGTTGGCCCGGCCGGCGATGAGCGCCAGCTTCTTCTTGGTGACGAGCTGCTCCATGGTGTGCCCCTCAGGCGCTGCTTTGTGGTTTCGAGCGGCCGGGTTCGGATGGTTCGGACCCGACCGTGGTAGCAGTGTAGAACGCCCCCGTGACGGCTCCGGCAGCCACATGGGAACCCGGTTCGAGGACTGCGAACGGCCCCACCCGCGCCCCGTCGCCAACCTCGGCATGGTGGGCGACGGTGTGGTCGAGGGTGGCGTCGGCGCCGACGACGGTGTCGACGAGGTGGGTGCCTGGTCCGAGCTCTGAGCGGGACCCGACGACGGTGTGGCCCTGGAGCACCACGCCGGGGAACAGCGTCACGTCGGGCGACAACTCGACGGTGGCGTCGACATAGGCGGTGGCCGGGTCGACCATGGTCACGCCCCGACGCAACCAGCTCTGGTTCGTGCGGCGACGAAGTTCGGCCTCGGCGGTGGCGAGCTGCAGGCGGTCGTTCACTCCGTGGGTTTCGGAGGGGTCGTCGGCCACATAGGAGCCGACGGGGTGTCCGGCATCGGCCAACACCGCGACCACCTCGGTGAGGTAGTACTCGCCCTGGGCGTTCTCGGGGCTGAGACGGCGAAGAGCGGGCGCGAGGAGGCTACGGCGGAAGCAGAACACGCCGGTGTTGATCTCGTCGATGCGTCGCTCTTCGTCGGTGGCGTCGGCGTGCTCGACGATGCGGCGGACCTGTTCGTCCTTGCCCCGCACGATGCGGCCATATCCGGTGGGGTCGTCGAGGCGGGCCGTGAGCACGGTGGCCGCGGCCCCGGTGCGGCGGTGTTCGGCGACGAGGGCGGCGATGGTCTCATCCCGCAACAGGGGCGTGTCACCCGGGAGGACCAGGAGGTCCATGTCGTCGTCGACCAGGTCGTCGCCGAACGCGGTGAGACCGACCGCCACGGCGTCGCCGGTACCGCGCTGAACCCGCTGTTCGACGAAGTCGAGTAGGAGATCGGGACCATTCTCCTGGAGCTTCTTGGTGACCTGCTCGGCGCCGTGGCCGACCACCACCACTACCCGCTCGACGTCGCACGCGGCCAGGGCATCGACCACGTAGAGGAGCATGGCCTTGCCACACAGGTAGTGCAGCGGCTTGGGACGATCCGACCGCATGCGGGTGCCCTCACCCGCCGCCAGGATCACCGCCGATAGCGACGCGTTGCTCATGGGCCCATCGTGTCACGGGGACCGAACGATTACGAGGCGACCCGCTCGTTAGGTCTCTGCTCGCTAGGTCCCTATTCTCGGCGGATGCTTGGGGGCGAACGAGGGTCAGGGTTGGTTACTCGGTTGCGGTCGGTACTAGCTGCTGTGCGTCGGCGGCGGTGGCGGTGGCAGATGTCGAGCCGGTTCGGCTACCGACCCGGTCCGCCCCGAGACGGGCGCCGAGCGGGGGCAGTGCTGCTGAGCTACCGCCGCCAACCCAACATCGACCCCATCCTTCGGAGCTTGCTGCGAGGCTCGCTGTTCGAGCGCGTCGTCATGTCCAACAACAACCCGCAAGCGAGCTCTCGCGACTTCGTCACGGTCTCCGATGAGCGGCTCGTGGTCATCGACCAGCTCGAGCGGCAGGGTTGTGGCCTCCGTTGGCACCTGGCTCAGGAGCTGCTGGCTGATCTCGATGTGATCGTGGTGATCGATGACGACCTGTTCTTGTATCCCCGCCAACTCGAGCGGCTCGTCGCCCATGCCCTGCAAGCTCCCGACGCGCCCCACGGGGTGGTGGGTGGCGTCGGTCGCCGACCGGTCGAACGCCGCGAAGCCGAGGTCGAGGTGTTGTGGCGCTGCTATGTCGTTACTCCCACCCACGTCGACCGCTACCTCGACTTGGTCGCGGCGCTTGACCCGACCATGCGCGATGAGGTCGAACAGCGAGGCGACGACATCGCGATCAGCCTCACCGGCGACGAACCGCCCCGCGTCCACGATGTGGGGCGGCTGCTGAGCTGCGCCACCTCCGACGACGCCGACATCGCGGTGTACCTCCAACCCGAGTTCCAGGCGACACGGGGCCAAGTGCGTAGCGCTGCCGAAGCGGCCCGCTCGACCCTTGGCTGGGCATCTTCGACTCGGCTGGCTCGCGGGGGAGGGATCGAACCTCCAACCTCCTGATCCAAAGTCAGGCGTTCTGCCGATTGAACTACCCGCGATCGCTCGCCCGACGGTAGCCCCTGAGTTCGCAACCACGGCGATCCGCCGCTAGCGTGCGAACCCTCATGGGATCGCTGATCAAGAAGCGCCGCAAGCGCATGCGAAAGAAGAAGCACCGCAAGATGCTGAAGCGCACCCGCTTCCAGCGTCGGGCCAAGGGCAAATAGGCCCTAGCCCCGCCGAGCTCTACTCCGATCCGACCGCCTCACGAGGGCGGTCGGTTCGCGTGACCACCCGCCCCGCACCGGGGAAGGCGCCTTCGACGAACCAGGTGGAGCCGCTTCCGGCCAACACGGGCGTGGCGCCGGTCGCCTCACCCAGACGGTCTCGCCATTCCGCCAGGCGCGGCTCAACCGCAAGGGCTGCCGGTTCGAGGTCGTTGGGTCCGTCGGTCGTGGGGCCTCCGAGGCGATCCCACATGGCGTACACCGCCGGGGTCGAGCAACCAAAGGGCGGGGTGACCAGGGTGAACGTGCGCTCCTGAAACGGCAGAGGCTCGATGATCTCGCCTATCCCCCGCACCCGGGCACGGCCGCCGACGAGACAGAAGGCCACGTCGGCGCCGATGGCCGCGGCCGCCTCCAGATCGGTGAATCCCGCCCAGGCCAGTATCGCCGCCGCGTCCGACGAGCCTCCCCCCAGGCCCGCCCCGGGAGGGATCGCCTTGGTGAGCTCCACCCTGGCCTGTCGGCCCACCAGAGCGAGTGCCTTGGCCACCAGGTTGTCGTCTCCGAGCGGCACGGCCTGTGGCCCTCGGTCCGGGTTTGGCTCACCCGCCTCACGGACAACGATGCCTTCGCCCGCACCGAGCACCAGGGTGTCGGCGAGGTCGAGCGACACCATCTCGGCGTCGATCAGGTGATACCCGTCGTCTCGAACTCCGGTGATCCGCAGCGACAAGGTGAGCTTGGCCGGAGCGGTGAGCACGACGGGTCCCATCGGCACCAGGGTAGGTTCTCTACCTGAGGGCACCAGGCGAGCCCTCGCCGCCCAGGGGGATGACGATGAGCTACACGGTCGACGCGTTGGGAACACGCGACTACACCCACGGTCTGCACCAGATCGGCGACGACACCTGGGCCTGGTTACAACCCGACGGAGGCTGGGGCTGGTCGAACGCCGGCCTGGTGGTCGACGGCGACGAAGCGCTTCTGGTCGACACCCTCTACGACGTGCCGCTGACCGCCACCATGCTGGGCGAGATGCGAGCCTCGATCCCTGCCGCCGAGCGCATCGGCACCGTGGTCAACACCCACAGCAACGGTGACCACTGCAACGGCAACGAGTTGGTGAGCGGAGCCGACATCGTTTCGTCGGCGGCGAGTTCTGAGGCCATGGCGGGAGAGAGCCCAGAGATGATGGCGGCGTGGCTGGCGGCGGCGCCCGACATGGGCGAGCTGGGAGAGTTCGTGCTGCGGTGCTTCGGTTCGTTCGACTTCGCCGGCGTCACCAAAACGCTGCCCACCCGAACCTTCGAAGGGCGCCTCGATCTCGCCGTGGGCGACACGGCGGTGGAGCTGCACCAGGTGGGACCGGCTCACACCCAGGGCGACGTCTTGGTGCACATTCCCAGCCGCCGGACCGTCTTCACCGGCGACATCCTGTTCATCGGTGGTCACCCCATCGTTTGGGAGGGTCCGTTCTCGAACTGGCTGGCGGCCTGTGACCTGATGGAGTCGTGGGGCGTCGAGACCGTGGTTCCCGGGCACGGGCCGGTCACTGATCTGGGCGGTGTGCGGGCGGTGCGCGACTACCTGAGCTGGATCCGAGACGAGGCTCGCCGCCGCTACGACGACGGTTTGGATGCCGCCACCGCGGCGACCGACATCGCCCGTCGAGAACTCGGTACCAGCCGGTTCTCGACCTGGGGTGACGCCGAGCGGGTGGTCATCAACGTAGACACGCTGTACCGCGAGTTCTCAGGCACCGATCACCGCACCAACGTGATGGATCTCTTCACCCAGATGGCGGCGCTGTCTCGCTGAGGCTTCCCTCACCACGCCAATGTCGATTTCGGAGTCTGCGATTCACTGTCACACCCCCTCCGCATAATTAGGGGTATGACATGCAAGTCCGATCTGGAGGCGATGCGCCGGGCGTTGGCGGAGGTTGACCCTTCGGGGCTGTCGCCGCGCCAGGCCGAGGATCTGTTGGCCGAGGCCGTGGGGGTGGCCAACGCAGCGTGGGCGCTGGCGGGACGGGCGGCTGTTCGGGTGGGCGAGACCGACGCTTACCGCC
>CAZEFG010000205.1:3011-4870 GCA_964511355.1 uncultured Iamiaceae bacterium | reverse complement strand
CACCCCGGCGACTTCATCGTCGAGTACTCGGCCCAGACCCGAGGCTGGTTCTACACCCTGCACGTGTTGGCCACCGCTCTGTTCGACACCCCGGCGTTCCAGAACGTCATCTCCCATGGTGTGGTCCTCGACCACGAGGGCAAGAAGCTGTCGAAGTCCAAGCGCAACTATCCCGACCCCGAGGAGCTGTTCGAGTCGCTCGGCTCCGATGCCTTGCGTTGGTACCTGATGTCGTCGCCCATCCTGCGGGGCGGAGACCTTCGGGTCGGCACCGACGGCAAGGAGGTGGCCGAGGTTGTTCGCCAGGTGCTCATGCCGATCTGGAACGCCTATTCGTTCTTCGTCCTATATGCCAACGCCGATGGCCGCCGCGCCGAGGCCCGTACCGACTCAAGCCACGTTCTCGACCGCTACATCCTGGCCAAGACCCGTGAGCTGGTCGAGAACGTCACCGCGTCGCTCGACGGTTACCACCTGGCCGACGCGTGCGTCCATATCCAGGGATTCATCGACGCGCTCAACAACTGGTACATCCGGCGCTCCCGCGACCGTTTCTGGGGCGATCCGGGCGGCCGAGGTTCGGTCGATGCGCAAGACACCCTCTACACGGTGCTCACGACCCTGACCCGCCTGTCTGCCCCCCTGCTTCCGATGGTCACCGAGGAGATCCACCGCAATCTCACCGACGACCCCAGCGTCCACCTCACCGATTGGCCCAGTGCCGAGGAGCTTCCCGCCGACCCCGAGTTGGTGGCGGCCATGGACCGAATCCGCGACGTCTGCACCGCCGCCGCTTTCCTCCGTGAGGAACACGGTCTGCGTACTCGCCTGCCCCTGGCATCTTTGGTCGTGGCCGGACGCGACGCCGAGACGTTGCGCCCCTATGTCGATCTCGTCAGCGACGAGGTCAACGTCAAGGCGGTCGAGCTCACCGACGATCTGACGGCTCACGCCGAGTTCATCCTGCGCCCGAACGGCCGGGTTCTCGGGCCCAAGCTCGGGGGCGATGTCCAAAAGGTCATGGCGGCTGCCCGCTCCGGCGAATGGCGCTCGCTCGACGACGGACGAGTCGAGGCGGCCGGACATGTCCTTGAGACCGACGAGTTCGATCTGACGCTCAAGTCCCGGGAGGGTGAAGCCAGTCAGGCCCTGCGCACCAACGACGCGGTGGTCGTGCTCGATGTGGAGGTGACCGACGACCTAGCCGACGAAGGCCGCGCTCGCGACCTCGTGCGGCTGGTGCAGCAAGCCCGTAAGGATGCCGACCTGGTGGTCACCGACCGCATCACCGTGCGCTACCAGACCTCGTCGGCCCGCCTAGGCGACGCTATCGAGGCCCACCGAGACTGGATCGCCGCCCAGGTGCTCGCCACCTCGGTGGAAGAGGGAGACGCTGACGGTTCGGGTCACCAGGCCACGGGCGATATCGACGGCGAGTCGATCACCATCGGAATAGCGCGGAACTAACGTCGACGACCGAAGCGCCGGGCTCGGTCTTCTTCGGTGTCCTGGTCGAAGAAGGCCGCCATCGCTGCGTCAGCTTCGGCATCGTCGGCTTCTTCGCTCACCGCTCGACGCAACTCGTCGAGATGAGACCCACCGAAGGCGGAGCCGGCCCCGATGACAGGGGTGGCCTCGGTGGGAGGTCCGCCCTCCCAGTCACGCGGTTCGGAGTCGGGAGCATCGTCGATCGGCTCGAAGAGGGAGCCCGACCCAAGATCTCCAGCGTCGTCGCTCCGCCAGTCGTCGGCGTCGGCGGGGACGGGGTTCTCGGCGGGGGCCACGTCGTCGCCGGGCCTCCATCCGGCGGGAGGCGGAGGCAGGCTGCTGAGGTCCTCGCCTTCGGCCTCGATCTCTGT
>CAZEFG010000205.1:0-2911 GCA_964511355.1 uncultured Iamiaceae bacterium | reverse complement strand
CGGCGGGAGGCGGAGGCAGGCTGCTGAGGTCCTCGCCTTCGGCCTCGATCTCTGTGTTCCCAAGGGGGACGTCGTCGAGATCGTCGCCGCCGAGGCCGGCAGCGCTGACCGCTGAAGCGTTCCGGGGTTCGTCGCGGTCGCGGGTCTCGCGTGCTTCCTGGGCGGCTCGCGGCTCGGACAAAACGATGACCGGCTCGGGGTCGGTTCCAGGTACGGGTTCGACCATCAGTCGCGCCGGGTCGTCGATCAGCGCCTTCAGGTTGTCGAGTTCGCCATGGAGCCTCGCCTGCTCTGATGCCATGTGATCTGAGATGACCTCGATCCGTCGACGGAGTTCGTCACGGTGGCGTTCGAGTTCGGCGATCTCGGCCTGGAGCTTGTCGCGGGTGGCGCCGACGTCGCGCCGGACCGCCTCCTCGGCCTGGACGATCATGTCGTCGGCCTTGTTGCGGGCCTCGGCGACGATGGCTTCGCCTTGGGCCTTGGCGTCTTTGATCTCTTCCTCGGCAGCCCGTGCGGCCATGGTGATCGTCCGCTGCACGGTCTCGTTGGCGTCTTGCTGTTCGGCGGCGAGCGCTCTGGCCCGGCTCACCTGTTCCTCGGCGGCCTCGACCCGGCGCTGCGCCTCACGAACCCGCTCTTGCATCTGGCCAACGGCGGTGCCGACGCGAGCCAGAAAGGCGTGGACCTCGTCCTTGTCGTATGCGCCGCGACGCTCGGTGAACTCGATGTCGCGGAAGAGCTGTGGGGTCAGTTCCATGAGGCGATGCTACTCAACGGAGGTGACCGGTGGGTCAGCAGATGAGCCCACTGAGAACCTGAAGACCGATGAGCACGATGATCGGCGACAGGTCGAGCGCCATGGCACCCAAGCGGACCGGGGGGATGGCCCGTCGTAACGGCCCGAGCACCGGTTCGGTGATTGCGTACAGAAAACTGGCCACACCTTCGAGCGGAGAGCCGTAGCTGATGGGGATCCAGCTCATGACGATCCTCAGCAGGATGATGATGAGGTAAAGGTCGATCAGGATGCAGATGAATCGCACGTGAAGCGCAGCTCAGCTCTCGTGGTAGCCGCTCTCGGACAAACGCTGCCGCTCCTCGGCCGACACCTCCACGTCGGCCGGAGTGAGGAGGAAGATGTCGGTACCGATCTTTTCCATCTGCCCGCCGAGCCCGTAGCAAAGCCCACTCGAGAAGTCGACCAGACGGCGCGACAGATCGCGTTCGACCCCTTGAAGGTTGACGATCACGGGTTGCTTCGCCTTGAACCGATCAGCTACCTGCGGCGCGTCGAGGAAGGATCGGGGAGCGACAACATGGGGCTTGGTGGTTGGTCGCACGATGGTACGCACCCCGCTCGTGGAGACTGGAGACGCCGCGGCCGCCGCTGCGGCTGCCGAAACCGTGCGCACCGGTGGCTGTTCGGGCGGACCGCCGTGGGTGGGGAAACGCACCGAGCCCCCTGCTTCGCTGGCGGGCACGCCCGGAAGAGGCGACACCGACGCGGTGCGGTTGGCGACGGGCTGGACCGAGCGTGGCTGCACCGGGGCCGGGCCGGTCTGGGACGGCACGGTGGGACGGGCTACAACCTCGTCGTCGTAATCTTCGTAGTCTTCATCGTCGCCCAGGCCGAGAGCCACCATCGCCTTGCGCCAGACCGTTGACATCCGGTTCCTCCTGTGGAATCGATCGAGTCTACCCGCCGAAGGCGGGTGAAGAGGTGGCGCGGGTCGGACGGGGCCCGAACAGCGCCGTGCCCACCCGCACCATGGTTGAGCCACATGCGACTGCAGCTTCGAGATCGGCGCTCATTCCCATCGAGAGCTCATCGAGTCCGAGGTCGTTGGCCAACGCTGCGGTGCGTTCGAAACCGGGGCGTGGGTCCTGGCCCCGGTCGGTGGGGCCGACGGTCATGAGCCCGGTGACATCCAACCCCAGACCCGTCAGCTCCTCGACCAGCGAAGGGACCTCGTCGGGTTCGACGCCACCTTTGGTGGACTCGCCGGTGCTGTTGACCTGGACCATGATGTTGGCCCCCGGATCGTGGCGGGCGATCTCACGACCCACAGCGACCCGGTCGACCGCCTGCCAACAGTGGACCCGACCGGCCAGCAACTTGACCTTGTTGCGTTGCAGCGTCCCGATCATGTGCCACCGCATAGCGTTCGGTCCGGTCGGCGCCCACTGGTCGATCTTGGCCGCCAGCTCCTGGGCGTAGTTCTCGCCTACATCGGCCAACCCGACCGCGCTGGCCGCATGGACCGCAGCAAGAGGAAGGCCTTTGGTCACGGCACACACCGCCACGCGAGCCGGATCTCCCCCGGCGGCGGCGATCCGGGCGCGCAGATCGGCCAAGCGGGTCGCCACCCCCTCCGCCGTGATGGCGGCCGAGCCGGCGGGCACCGAGGTCGGCCTACCGCAGAAACGACGGGACGTCGAAGTCGTCGTCGCCTTCGATGTCGAGCTCGTCGGCATCGTCGTCGTTGAAGATGTCGGGCGTGGCCGTGTCGCGCAGCAGCGCATCGCGACCGAGGATCGACGGTCGAGGTGAGGTGGCATCGGCGGAGTCACCTGGGCGCTTTTCGTCCCAACGGTCGAAGCCGGCGGCGATGACGGTGACGCGAATCTCGTCCCCCATCGCATCGTCGATGACCGCGCCGAAGATGATGTTGGCATCGGGGTGGGCGACTCCGTGGATGACCTCGGCGGCTTCGTTGACCTCGAACAATCCGAGGTCGCTCCCGCCGGAGATGTTGAGCAGAATGCCCCGGGCCCCTTCGATGGACGCTTCGAGCAGAGGACTCGAGATCGCTGCCCTGGCCGCCGCCAGCGCCCGGCCTTCGCCTGAGCCGTAGCCGATGCCCATGAGGGCCGAACCGGCGTCGTGCATGATCATCTTCACGTCGGC
>CAZEFG010000204.1:0-4882 GCA_964511355.1 uncultured Iamiaceae bacterium | reverse complement strand
TCTCGAACGTGGTGCGTGTGCGTGTCGAGTTCTCGAAAAACAGATTGAAAACACTTTTACCGCGCAGCAAGGGCACCTTTTTGATCTCGCGTTCGGCCAGTGGGACAAAGGTTTCGGCGGTGTCGAGGATCTGGGTGAGGTCGTCTACGCAGAACCGCACGTAGGCGGCGTCGTCGAGATCGGCGACCGGGCTGCGCAGCCGGTAGCCGCTGTGCAGGTAGTTCACCGACAGGCCGCTGAAGCTGGTGGGGGACCAGCTTCGGTGTCCGGTGACCCCGACGGTGGTGAAGCTGCGTCCGTGGTAACCGTTGCGGAGGGCCAGGACCTGGTTCGAGCGTCGGTAGGCGGTGGCCAGGAGCAGGGCGGCCTCGTTGGCTTCGGTGCCCGAGGTGGTGAAGAACACCTTGGCGTCGGGGATACCTGACAACTCGGCGATGGTCTCGGCCAACTCGATGGTCGCCTCATGCAGGTAGAGGGTGGAAGTGTGAAGGATGCGGCTGGCCTGCGAGGTGACGGCCTCGGTCACCGACGCGAGGTTGTGGCCGACGATGGTGGTGAGGATGCCGCCGAAGAAGTCGAGGTAGCGGAAGCCCTCGGTGTCCCACACGTAGCTCCCGCGGCCGTGGTCGAGCGCGATCGGTTGCTCATAGGACAGGCTTAACCAGTCGGGCATCACCGAACGGCGGCGGGCGAGCAGGTCGGCGGGGTCGGTCACGGGCTGCCTTCCGATCGTGAGACGAAGTTGGTCCCTTGATGCGCGACCAGGTCACGCAGATCCCCGAGCGCGATTCCCATGTCGATCAGGTGGAGCCCCCACTGGGGTGAAATCCGTCCCCCCAGATCCGCAGGCCAAGCGGCGCTGCCCGGCCCATACCGGACCTCCAGGTAGTGGTAATCGCCCGCCACCACGCACTCGCCCTCGGCGAGGCCGTCATACAGGACATAGGGCGTTTCGACCCCGGGATCGCGGTCGGCGCGGGTGGTGAGGATGCTCTGGAGGCGAGCCGGCCCCCCGCCCAGAACAGCGGGATTGGTGCACATCGCCCTCTGGTTCGGGTCGAGGCGGATGCCCCCGAAAAGCCCTGTTTCACCAGGTGGCTCGTCCTGGGAGTAGGTCGAGTACGAGATCACACAGCTGAGGTCGTCGCGGTCGGTGCACGGCGCGAGGTTCTGGAAATGGGCTCCGGTATCGGCTCCGATCGGCACCCGAACGGTGGTGCCGAGCAGCACGGCCGACACCAACAGCGATAGTTCATCGGGGTTGGTGTCGATGCGACGGGTCAACAGCTCGCGTAGGTGGCCGGCGCCCTGGGAGTGACCGATGAGCACGACCCCACGCCCCCGGTTGTGGTGGGCCAAATAGTGCGACCAGGCATCGACCACGTCGCCGTACGCCAGGGCGCGGTCGGCGATCCCGTCGGCATCCTGGGTGAGTGCGGCCAGCGTGACCTGCCGGTAGAGCGGGGCGTACACCCGACACACCGAAGACCAAGGAGCTGCTTGGGCTTTGGCGACCCGGTACTCGGTCTCGCTGGGGACGAGGTCGCTGTTCGGAGATGGATCGTCCGAAACGGTGGGGTAGACGTAGAAGCAATCGACGGGGGCATCGGGGTCGGCTCGTACCGGTTCGACCCGGTGGGTTCCGTCGGACTCGACTCGGGTGATGTCGAGATCGATGTCGCAGGCGTCGTCAGTTCGATCGGGGTGGCACAGCCAGTGCTGCAGGTCGGCGTAGATCTCGCTGGTGTGCGCCGGTGGTAGCTGAAGCGTCGACGTGGTCGCCTCGCCGCTGGTGTCCTGCTGGTCGACCGGAATGGCCGATGCGTCGGGGCGGCCGGAATCTTGGCCGTCGTGGCAGGCCGCCACCACCAGAGCGACCATCGCCAAGGCGGCGAACGACCGCGTCCAACGAACGAACTCCCGACCCGTCATCGCCACGACGGTAATGCGCCGGTACCGGTGTGCCGTCTGGCACCCATGGTGCCCTGGGTTCGGGTTGGCTGTTCGTCGGGCCACAATGGTGGGTCGGACAGAACCTGGCCGGTCACCAGTGGCCTGGCCTCAAGGGCGTGACTTGTCTCAGCGCGACACTCTCCTCGACTCGATCAAGGTTCTCGCCCTGTGGCGGGTGGTGGTCTGGCACGCCCTCGCGTGGCCTTGGTTGAGCTGGTTCGCGGCCATGCCCGCGATGTTCTATGTGGCGGGGCTGTTGTTGGTGCAGTCACTCGACCGCCATGGCTACCGGGCCACGCTGGTTTCGCGGCTGCGGCGCCTGTTGCTACCGATGTGGGGTTTCGCGGCGGTCGCGGTGGCGGTCATGGCTTCGAGCGGCTGGCGGCCCGATGCAGCCGACCTGTTGTGGTGGATCGTTCCGCTGGCCGACCCCCAGGGTCTCGACACCACGCCCGGTCTGTGGGTACCGCTGTGGTACCTCCGGGCCTACCTGTGGGTCGTCATCGCCGGCCCCGGGTTGGCGGCCATGGCGCGGCGTTGGGGCCGGATTGCCCTGCTGGTCCCGACGGGCGCGACCCTGTTGGTCTGGTGGTGGCAGCAGCAGGTGGGCGATGTGCCTCTCGCCGTGGCCGATGTCGCCTTGTTCCCCTTCTTCGTTCTGGCGGGAATGCTCACCGCCACGGGCCAGATAGGTCGCGACCGCGGGGCCGCGATGATCGTGGCGATCGGTGCCGGGGCCACAGCGGTGCTCTGGGCATCGGCGGCGGGTGTTCCTTCGGGAACCGTCAACTCATCGCTTCCTCTGCATCTGTTGATGGGCGTCGCCACGATCGGGCTGCTCGTCGCGGTCGGCCCGCTTCTCGCCCATCCGCGTGGTGCGACCGCTGCCCTGGTGCAGTGGTCGAGTCGTCGTTCGCTCACCATTTACCTGTGGCACGGGCTGGCCCTGGTCGTGGCTGACCGCACCGTGCACAACGCCGGCTGGGCCCCGGCGGTGGCGACGGTGGCTGGGCTGGTCGTGGTGCTGCTGGTGACCGTCGCCGCAGCGCTGACGGTCGGGGGCTTGGAGGACCGCGCCGCCCGTCGGCCTCGAGCACCGGTGACCAGGCCGGTCCTGGTGGCTGCGCTGCCGGGACTGATGCTGGTGGGCGCCGGATTGTTCGTGGCTGACCTCGGTGATCGGGATGCCCGAACGGTGCCCTCAGGTGAGGTGGTGCTGGCTCGCGGCGCTACGGCCGAGATCGTGGTCGACCCCAACGAGAGACCTACGGTTCGGGTCACGCCCGTATCCGAAGCTTCCCTCGATCGCGAGGCCCTGCAGGAAGCATTCGAGAGGTGGCTGGCCGGCCACGACGGTCTGTTGGATGAGCTTGACACCCAACTGATCGAGGTCGCACTCGTCGATGCGAACGACGACCCGGTGGTCCTGCAATGGACAAGAGATGGTTCACCCATTGATGTAGAGCCCTTCCCGTGGTGGTCGATGTCGAAGACCACGACGGCGGCCTGGATGATGCAGCTGTCCGATCAAGGGCTGATCGATGTCGAGAGGCCACTCGGTGAACACCTCGACGCCGTGCCCTACGGCGACCAGTTCACGTTCGAACAACTGGCCGGACACCGCAGCGGCGTGCCCTCGGTGTTCGACCACAACATCTTGTCGGCCAGCCCCATCGACGAGGTCGGCGCATGGTTCGAGGAGCCCGAGTTGGGCTTCGAGCCGGGCGAGGGCTTCGATTACTCACGGGTCGGATATCACATCCTCACTTGGGGTCTTGAGGAGGCAAGCGGCTCGTCGTGGCGGTCGGCCATGGAATCGATGGCCGAGGCCGCCGGCGCCGCGGTGAGTGTCGACGAGGACTACATCCTCGCCGGTCGCAACACCCACCCCGGGGGAGGGGAATACCGCGGGGCGTTGTGGGGGGCTGGTGGTTTGCACGGCACCACCATCGACGGGGCTCGGCTCATGCGTTGGATCCTGGTGGAGGCTCTCGACCCTCGGTCGGTCGAACGGATGACCACCAGCCCGGCGACTTCCCCAGCCGCCCCTTCGTCGGTGACCGGCTCGACGTGGTCGTCGATGACGAGCGAACAACAGGCCTACTACGGGTTGGGAATCATGCCCTTCTGTCCCTGTCGTTCCGACGGTGAGGTGCTCTGGTCGAACCGGGTGGGGTTGAGCACCATCACCGGTTCGTACGTGGTCGACCTCGATCGTGGGGTGGGTGCGATGATGCGAACCGACAGCTGGTGGCACACCGACGATCGTGGTCCGGCGCTCGAGTTCGACGACCTGTTGCGGGCCCTGCTCGACACCGTTTCCACCCCTTAGGAGTGACCGCCGTCTCACGCAAGGGCACCGGGTGCCAAATTGAGTCCGATCGGCCTACCCGCTAGGTCCAAACGGACCATGTTTCTGTCCCGATCTGGGCCGATGCTGGGGCCATGACTTCCACCTCACGCCTCGCTTCCCGATCGGCTCGCCGTTCAGCACGATTCGGGCGGAGCGACCGCGGTGTTGCCTTGGTCGAGTACGCCCTGCTCGTCGCCTTCATCTCGGTCGCGTCGATCGGCGCCGTCAAGACCCTCGGTGACTCGGCATCGGACAAGTTCGAGGATGCATCGGCCCGGATGGGCTCCTCGTCGTCGGGCCCAAGCGAGCCAGAACAAGGTCCCGGCCCTGGCCCGTCGGTTCCCAGCGGCGGGGGCGGCGGAGGTGGAGGTGGTGGCGGCGATGGCACTACCACCACGGTGCCGGCGTCGACAGTTCCTCCTTCGACGGTTCCTCCCACCACCACTTCGTCCACGACGGCGCCGACCACCACCCCTCCCGCCACTGGGGGCAGCGCCTGGAGCGACACCAAGGCCACCGCTCAGGGCAACAAGTGGACGGCGCAGGCCACGGTCGAGATCTACGGCACCGACGGCA
>CAZEFG010000203.1:0-4928 GCA_964511355.1 uncultured Iamiaceae bacterium | reverse complement strand
GCCGTGCACGACAGGGACGCCTGTCTTGATCGATGCGTCGTTGAGGAGGTAGCGCACTGGGAAGTTGTCGGCGCCGTCGATCACCAGGTCGTACTGCGACAAGATGTCGACCACGTTGTTGGCGTCGAGGCGCACGTCGTGGGTGACGACGTTGACATCGGGGTTGAGCAGCGTGAGGCTCTTCTTGGCCGAATCGACCTTGCGGTCGCCGATGCGTTCGAGGTTGTGGATGATCTGGCGTTGCAGGTTCGACTGGTCGACCACGTCCATGTCGACGATGCCGATGGTGCCGACACCGGCCGCGGCGAGATACATCGCTCCGGGGGCGCCCAGGCCGCCGGCACCGAGGAACAACACCTTGGCGTCGAGGAGCTTGAGCTGGCCCTCCTCGCCCACCTCGGGCAGGAGTAGGTGACGTTGGTAGTGGTTGCGCTGTTCGGGGGTGAGCACCCGCGGGGTGACCCAGTCGCGGCCTTCGTCCTTCCAGCGGTTGAACCCGCCGATGACCGACACCACGTCGGCGTACCCCAACTCGGCCATGGTCTTGGCCGCGAAGGCCGAACGGGTACCGCCGGCGCAGTAGATGACCACTGGGGCGTTCTTGTCGGCGACCCGGTTCTCGATGTTGGATTCGAGCTGGCCACGGGGGATGTGGATCGCCCCTGGGATGGCGCCCTGCTCGTGCTCGTCGGGTTCGCGAACGTCGAGCACGACCGTGCCGGGGGCCAGGCGCGCCGCCTCGGCCTCTTCGGTGGTGACCTCGCGGATCTGGGCCTTGGTCTGGGTCAGCAGCTCACGAAAACTCGGCATGGCAAAACCCTAGCAACTTGGTCGGGAATCGGAAACCTGACCCTCAGGATGACCTGACCAGAGCGGGCAATACCTCACCTATCGAGCCCAACACCATGGCATCGGCCAGGTGGTCCATGGCCGTCTCCTGGCCATTGACGATCACCACCGCCGCTCCTGTTTGTTTGGCCACCGGCACCACGTCGGCGATGGGATACACGGTGAGGGTGGTGCCCACGGCGAGCATCAGGTCGCATTCATTGGCGGCCCGCTCGGCTCGCATCAACGCTTCCTGGTCGAGGGCCTGGCCGAAGCTGATGGTCGCCGACTTCAGGATGCCCCCACAGGAGCGACACGGCGGGTCTTCCTCGCCCGCCCGCACCCGATCGAGCGCCCGCTGCATCGGCGCCCGATCATCGCAGCCCATACACATCACTTCGTGAACCGTGCCGTGGATCTCGACCACCCGCTCGGCGCTGTTGCCGGCCCTTTGATGGAGGCCGTCGATGTTCTGGGTGATGAGGGTGTGGAGCCGCCCGGAACGCTCGAGGTCGACCAGCGCCCGATGCCCGGCGTTGGGTTCGGCCGAGAATGCCCGATTGTCGAGACGCGACCGCCATGCCCTGCGCCGCACTTCGGGATCGGAGAGGTAGTGCTGGAGCGTCGACTGCTTCTCGGCCTCTGGGTTTTTGGTCCAGACACCCTGGGGCCCCCGAAAGTCGGGGATTCCGCTGTCGGTGGAGATGCCGGCGCCGGTGAGCACGACGATCTGAGAGGCCCCGGCTACCAACTCGCGGGCGAGGTCGACGGAGTTATCAGCCATCACACCAGGCTACCGCCGGGGAGCACACTCGAGCCCTTGACACATGAAACAACATGAAACAACATGACGAGGACCTACAGGCCGTTACTCACATGGAGATCATCATGTCGGTGCCCATCCCCGCTCCCCCGGTTGGCTTCGCCATTCCCGTACTGAAGGTGCGACCGTTGGTCGACCCATTGGTCGACGAATTCGGCTTCGACCTGCGTTCCCGGTACGTCGAGCGCTTCTGGCTGAGTGCGCTCGGGCCCTCCACCACGCTGCTGCTCAGGCGGATCGCCGATGGCTTCGACCTGGCGCCCGACGGCTTCGAACTCGACCTCGCCTCCACCGCTGCCGGTCTCGGCTTGGCGGCCCGGGGCGGGCGTCACTCCCCGTTCATGCGCGCCCTGATCCGGACCACCAAGTTCGGGTTGGCGCGCCTGCATTCCGACACCCTCGATGTCCGGCGTCGGATACCACCCATGAACCTGGGTCAGCTCAACCGTCTACCCGCCGATCTCCGCGAGGAGCACTCGGCCTGGCTACGCGCCAACGGCTCACCCAACGCTCAGCCCGACCGCCAGCGCCGCGCTCGCCGCTTGGCCCTTGGCCTGCTCGAGGCCGGCGACGACATCAACGCGATCGAACGCCAACTCCACCAGTGGCAGTTTCATCCGGCCCTGGCCCACGACGCCGTTCGGTGGGCCGCCGAGCAAGTCGGCCCCACTGGGCCCGATCCCATCGCCACCCCACGGCCAGCCGCCTGACCCCACGCCTGAAGCCACCACGCCCGAACTGTACGGATTCAGACCGCTCCTCGTGTCCTAGATCCCCACAGAAACAGATTGCGGGCAGGGGCGGCTGGGCTGGGCTATTGGACGGGGCGGCTGCGGAGCGAATCGCCGTCCTGCCAGCGGGCCATGGCCCACAACAAGTCGGAGAGCCGGTTGAGGTAGGGCACGACTTGGCTGGCCTCGTCCGCCACCACCATGGCCAGACGCTCGGCCCGGCGCACCACGGTGCGAGCCAGATCGAGATAGGCGCCCACCACGCTGCCACCCGGGATCACGAACTCGTTGGGCATCGTGAACCGTTCGCTCATCGCGTCGATCTGATCTTCGAGGGCGCTCACCATCGCGGGGGTCACCCTGCTCGCACCGTCGGCGAGCTTGGCCCGGTTCTCGGGCGCCGTCGCCACCTCGGCCATCAGGACGTAAAGGTCGCGGGCCAGGCCCACCACCATCTCGTCGAGCTCGCCGCCCGGTTCGGCGTGCGCCCGGGCCAGCCCCAACACCGCCTGGGCCTCGTCGACGGTGCCGTAGGCGGCGGGCCGCTCAGAGTCCTTGCGGACCCGTCCTCCGTAGAAAAGTCCGGTAGTGCCGTCGTCGCCGCGCTTGGTGTAGATCTTCACGAACACTGAGGGTACCGGCCGGTGCTGGCACCCCCGGACTCCCGTACCGCCGATACGGCCCGGTAGCCTCGCCCGTATGGATCTTCTCGATCTCGTCAATCAGCGCGTCGTCACCTATGACGGGGCGTTCGGCACCTACATGCAATCCCAGGATCTCACCGCCGACGATTTCGGTGGCGAATCGCTTGAGGGATGCAACGAGATGTTGGTGCTCACGCGGCCGGATCTCATCGCCCAACTCCACGACGACTTCTTCGCCGTCGGGGTCGACATCGTCGAAACCGCCACCTTCGGCGCCTTCTCGGTACCCCTCGCCGAGTACGACATTGCCGATCGGTCCTACGAGATCAACGAGGCTGCGGCCCGCATCGCCCGCGAAGTGGCGTCGGGACATGCCACCCCTGACCGCCCCCGATTCGTGGCCGGCTCGGTCGGACCAGGCACCAAGATGCCAACGCTCGGCCACATCCGCTTCGCCGACCTGCGAGATGCCTACGAGGTGCAGTGCCGCGGCTTGCTCGATGGCGGGGTCGACCTGTTCCTGATCGAGACCCAGTACGACCTTCTCGGCGCCAAGGCCGCCATGATCGCCGCCCGTCGGGCCATGGCCGCCGCCGGCCGCACCGTGCCGCTCCAGGTGCAGGTCACCATCGAGAACACCGGCCGCATGCTGGTGGGCACCGAGATCGGGTCCGCGCTCACCACCCTCGATGCCATGGGGGCCGACATCATCGGCATCAACTGCGCCACCGGGCCCGCCGAGATGAGCGAGCATCTGCGTCACCTCTCCCAGCACAGCGCCCAGCCCATCGCCTGCTTGCCCAACGCGGGCATGCCCTCGGTGGTCGACGGCAAGATGCACTACGACCTGACACCCTCACAGCTCGCCGAGCACCACTCCCGGTTTGTATCCGAGCTCGGCGTTCGGGTCATCGGCGGTTGCTGCGGCACCACCCCCGAACACCTGAAGGCCGTGGTCGACGCGGTGTCCGACCTCGAGCCGGCCCGCCGCTCCCCCGCACCCGAGCGGGGTTTGGCCTCCATCTACAGCCACGTCGACTACGACCAGTCACCCTCGGTGCTGATGGTTGGCGAGCGCACCAACGCCAACGGCTCGAAGAAGTTCCGCGAGGCGATGATCGCCCAGGACTGGGACACCACGGTGGCCATGGCGGTCGAGGCCGTCAAGGAAGGCAGCCACGTCATCGACGTGTGCGTCGACTACGTCGGCCGCGACGGCACGGCCGACATGGACGAGGTGGCCAGCCGCTTCGCCACCCAGTCGACGGTGCCGCTCATGATCGACTCCACCGAACCCGACGTCATCGAGGCTGCTCTGCAGTGGATCGGCGGCAAGCCCATCCTCAACTCGGTCAACCTCGAAGACGGCGATGCCCCTGGCACCCGGCTCGACCGCTTCCTCACCATGGCCAAGGAGTACGGAGCGGCGGTGGTGTGCACCTGCATCGACACCGAGGGTCAGGCTCGCGACCGCGACTGGAAACTCCGGGCGGCTCGCTCGATCTACGAGTTGGCCACCGAGCGCTACGGAATCGACCCCACCGACTTGGTGTTCGATCCCCTCGCCCTGACCTTGGCCACCGGCATCGAAGAGAGCCGCGGCGACGGGATGGAGACCATCGAGGGCATCCGTCTCATCAAGTCCGAGCTGCCTGGGGTGCGCACCATCTTGGGCCTGTCGAACATCTCGTTCGGCCTCAAGCCCGCGGCCCGCCACGTGCTCAACTCGGTGTACCTCCACGAGTGCCAAGAGGCCGGTCTCGATGCGGCCATCGTGCACGCAGCGCGCATCATGCCGCTCAACAAGATCCCTCAGGAACAGATCGACGTCTGCCTCGACCTGATCTACGACCGCCGCACCGACGACTACGACCCGCTCGAAGCCCTGATGGAGATCTTCGA
>CAZEFG010000202.1:0-4931 GCA_964511355.1 uncultured Iamiaceae bacterium | reverse complement strand
GCTGGCTCGACAACGCCGACAGCGCCCTGACCCACTCGGTCGAACAGCTCACCCGCGCCAAGACCCTGGTCGTGGGCGGGGTGAACGGCGCCTCCGACACCGGCGCCCGGCACGCCTACGCGGCCGAACTCGACACCATCGCCGAAGGCCTGCTGCAAACCGCCAACACCCAACACCTCGGACGTCCGATCTTTGGTGGCACCTCCGGGTCGAGCACCGCCTACGACGACGACGGCAACTTCCAGGGCAACGGCGGACAGATCCTGCGCTCGATCGCCCCTGCCGTTGAGATCAGGGTCAACCGGTCCGGACCCGAGGTGTTCGGCGACTTCGTCGACGTCGACGGTGGCGCCGACCCCATGACCGGCAACGTGTTCCAGATGCTGCGGGCTACCGCCGAGGCTCTGCGCAACGGTGACCTCGCGACCGCCTCCGACGGACTCACCCGCATCGATACCGCCATGGAACGCATCAGCCGGGCCCAGGTTGAGATGGGTGCCCGCGCCAAGCAGGTCGAAGAGGTCGGGATGCGCAACCAACAGGTCGAGATCGACCTGAAGTTCGCCCTGGCCGAGGTGGAGGACACCGACATGGTCGAGGCCATCATCACCCTGCAAGCCCAGGAGATGGCCTATCAGGGCGCGCTGGCGGTGACGGCGAAGGTCGTCCAGCCGACCTTGCTCGACTTCTTGCGCTGAGCTTGGGTCAAGCGGCCTTACTTGCCGGCGCAGCCTCAACCAAGCGCGCCTCCGGCCGACCACTCACGCGATCAGTCCCCTCCCACCCAGCAGTAGTGGAGACACCGTGAACATCCTCGTCGTGGATGACAGCAAGACCATTCGCATGCTCGTCAAGCGCAACCTCAAGCAAGCGGGCTACGACACCGCCACCATCTTCGAAGCCGAAGACGGCGCCCAAGGCCTGGCCGTCGCCCGAGCCGAGACCCTCGACCTCATCCTGTCGGACTGGAACATGCCCGAGATGAGCGGCCTCCAGTTCCTCCAGGCACTGCGGGCCGAAGGCAACGAGACCACCTTCGGGTTCATCACCTCGGAGTCGACCCCCTCGTACAAGGACCAGGCCATCAAGGCCGGGGCGTCGTTCCTGCTGTCCAAGCCGTTCAACGCCGATTCCTTCGCCGAAGCATTGGGTGTGGCGGTTCGGTGAGACCACCAACGACACGCTCGGTCCCGCCGGTTCCGATCCAAGAAGCGGTGGGTGAGTTCATGGGCGCCCTGTTGGGGTTGGGCGCCGCCGCCTCCAAGGTCACTCCCGGTGACGTCGAGGCCAACGGCGAGCACGTGATCGCCCTGTACCGCGACGACCTGGGTCGCCCCGGCGCGCTGGTGATTGCCGACCTCGCCCTGGCTGCCGCGAGCGGCGCGGCTCTGGCGATGATCCCCGCGACCGCCGCGGTCGAGGTCACCCGCACGGGCAAGATGACCGAGACCCTCCTCGACAACTTCCGCGAGGTGGCCAATGTGACCGCCAGCATCCTCAACACCCCCGCCACGCCGCACCTCACCTTGGCCGGAACATGGGAGAGCGACGACGCCGATCTCCCTGCCGAAGTGTGGACGATCCTGGCCAATCCCGAGAAACGCCGGGAGTTCGCCGTAACCCTCGACGGCTACGGCAGCGGCAACCTCGGTTTCGTCATCGCCTGACCTCCTCCGTTCGAGGGGTGATCGGTCGAGGCGGTACTAGCGGGTGATGACGTCGACGACGGTTCCCTTGCGGTGCACGGTGCCGATGGCTGGATCGGTGCCGGTGACCCGACGACGGGGTGGGCCCAGGCGATCACCGACCTTGAACCCTTCGGCCTCCAGAACGTCGTAGGCACTCGATTCGGTGAGTCCCTTCACGTCGGGCACCGTGATCATCGGTAGACCAGTGGAGACGATCACCCGCACCGACTCCCCCCGCTCCAACAGCTGACCCGATGCCGGTTCTACCCGGATGACATGTCCCTCGGCGATCGTTTCGCTCGACGCTTCGCCGCGGACCGGCACCAGCTGACGCTCCTCAAGGGCGGCCGCCATCTGGTCATACGTCATCTCCAACACCACATCGGGGACCTGGCGGGGCAACGGTCCTGACGAGACCACGAGGTGCACGGTGTCTTCCTCGGCCAGGGGGATGTTCTCGGGGTGATCGTCAGCGGGTACCACGGCGAGAACGTGACCGACCGGCACCTCCTCGTGAGGTTCGGGTCGATCGTCGCCCACCACCAGCGAAAGCTCGGTGAGCCGAGCGGCGACCTCGTCGCGGGGCAGACCGACCAGGTCGCCGGGCACGGTCACGAGATCGTTGCCGATCGAGACCCAGATCTCGATCTCGGACTCCTCACCCTCGGCGAGCTCGGTGCCAGGTGGGGGTTCTTGTCGTAGCACGGTGCCCACCACCGAGTCGGTCTGGCGATCCTCGTGTCTGACGACGGTCCATCCGAAATCGGCCACCAGGTCGTCGACCGCATCGGGGTACAGTCCAGCGAAGTCTTCGACCGGGTGAGTGGGGGTTTGCAGGGCGTTGTAGGCGAACCACGCCCCACCGCCGATCAACGCCACCACCACGAAGCCCAACAGGAACGAGGGCCACCGACGTCGCTTGGCCGGTTGCTCCCTCTGGGTCTGTTGCTTCTTGGCCTGGCGTCGTTGCTGGCGCTTGGACGCCGGCTTGGCTCCGGCAGCGACCGCCGCGTCGCCGGCGGACGTGCCGACCGGGTCGTCGGCGAGCGGCGAGATGTTGGTGAGGTCGACTTCGGCTGCCTCGCCTTCGGCCCCGGGGGCCAGCGCCCCAGCGAAGGGGATGGGCTGGGGCCGGGGAAGGGATTCGGCGGCGGCCATGAGCGACACGGCGAGTTCGCCCGCGTCGGGCCGATCGGCGGGGTCGGGATGACAAGCCCGCTCGAGTACCTGACGGAGTGGCCCGAACTGCTCGCGGTCGAGTTCAACCGGGGTGTCGATGCGAGCCATGAGCGTGGCCACGGTGGTGTCGGCGGCGAATGGGAGCTCGCCGCTGATGGCCTCGATGAGGGTCAGCCCGAGCGAGTACACGTCGGAGCGAGGCTCGACCTGGCCACCCTTGGCCTGTTCGGGAGAGGCGTAGCGCACGGTGCCCAACATCGTTCCGGGCTCGGTCCAGCCCGCCTCGGCCAGGGCCCGGGCCAAACCGAAGTCGGCGATGCGAAGGCGTTCATCGTCGCCGAACAGCAGGTTGGCGGGCTTGATGTCGCGGTGGACGAATCCCTGGCGATGGGCGTACTCGAGCCCCCGGGTGGTCTGCAGCCCGACGAGCAGCGCTTGTGACAGCGACAGCAGGTGGCCCGAGTCGAGCACACCCCGCAGGCTGCCTGCGCCCAGGTACTCGGTGACCAGGTAAGGAACCTCGTCGCGCCCCCAGTCATAGACCGCCATGATGTTGGGATCGTTCAGGGCAGCGGCGGCCTGGGCCTCGGCCTGGAACCGACGTAGGAACTGCTCGTCGCCGGCGAGGTTGGGGTGCAGGATCTTGACCGCCACCCGCCGGCGTAGGCGCACGTCGTCGGCGAGGTAGACCGTCGCCGAAGCGCCGCTTCCTATGGGGGCGACGAGCCGGTACCGCCCGTCCAGCACGCGCCCGATCTGCTCGCTCATGCGCGAAAGGGCCACGGGGGAAGGCTAGACGGTCTCTGAGCCGACCCAGTGGCACCGACCGCTCCCCTATCCGCCAAGATGGAGACATGCGACTGCTTGAGCGCGACCTGACCCGGCGGCTGATCTTTGCCGCACTGATCGCGGTGGCGGTGGCGGGGCTGGTGGTGGCGGTCAACAACGGGCGCCCTTCCCCTGTGAACCTGTCGGGCCGAGATGCCGCCATCGAGGCGCTGATCCCCACCGAGGGGGCCGACGTACTGCGCCAGAGCACGGTGGGCATCGACCTCGCCGACGGGTACCAGGTCCAGCTGATCGTCAACAACCAGACCATCCCCGACGACCAGATCGGCGGCGACCCCAACCTCAGCCTGTTCACCTTCACCCCCGGCGAGGGCCAGGTGTTGTCGTCGTTGACCGGCGGACAGAACTGCGTTATCGCCACCTACTGGAAAGTCGCCGACGGACCAGGACGGTCGCAGAGCTACCGCTGGTGTTTCCGCGCCACCTAGGTGATCGCCCGCCCCGGTTCCAGACCGAGCTAGGCCGTGACCTCGCCGGTGGCGAGGAGGTGCTCGAAGCCGGCCTGATCGAGGATGGGGATTCCGAGTTCGGTGGCCTTGTTGAGCTTGGATGCCCCCGGCCCATCGCCCACCACCACGGCGTCGGTCTTGCGCGACACACTGCCCGGTGACTTACCCCCCCGGCTCGTGATGGCCACCTCGGCTTCGTCGCGGGTGTAGCCCTCGAGGGTGCCGGTGACCACGATGCTCTTGCCCGCCAGCACCTGGGGCACCTCGGGGGCGGCGGGACCTTCGAGGTTGAGGCCGGCCTGGCGGAGCTTGGCGATCACGGCCTGGTTGCGCTCGGACTGGAAGAAGGCATGGACGCTGGCAGCGATGGTGGTGCCGATCCCCTCGACCGACGCAAGTGCCTCGACGCTGGCCGCCTCGATGGTGTCGAGGTGCCCGAACTCGGTGGCCAACAACCGGGCACCGGTGGGACCGAGGTGGCGGATGTTGAGCCCCACCAGCAAGTTGGCCAGCGGCCGGTCGCGGCTGGCTTCGATGGCGGCACGCAGGTTCTGGACCGAGGTCGGACCGAAACCTTCGAGGTCGAGCAGCCGGTCGAAATCGGCGGAGTAGAGGTCGCCGATGTCGTCGAGCAGGCCGAGCTCGATGAACTGGTGCACCCGCTGCTCACCGAGCCCTTCGATGTCCATCGCCCCCCGGGAGGCGAAGTGCTCGATGCTGCCGGCGCGCTGGGCGGGGCAGTCGAGGTTGGTGCAGTAGTGGTGAC
>CAZEFG010000201.1:0-4932 GCA_964511355.1 uncultured Iamiaceae bacterium | reverse complement strand
GGCTACGCGGGCCTGTCCGACATTGCCCGTTGGTACATCGGCGGCCTGCTGGCTCACGCCCCGGCGGTACTGGCCTTCACCAACCCCACCACCAACTCCTACAAGCGCCTGGTGCCGGGCTATGAGGCTCCGGTGAACCTGGTCTATAGCCAGCGCAACCGGTCGGCGGCGTGCCGGATCCCGATCGCCCAGAAGAGCCCCAAGGCCAAGCGCATCGAGTTCCGCTGCCCCGACAACACCTCGAACCCGTACCTCGCCTTCGCCGCCATGCTCATGGCCGGTCTCGACGGAATCCAAAAGCGTATTGAGCCGCCCGACCCGGTCGACAAGGACCTCTACGACCTCCCGCCCGAGGAGCTCGCCAACGTGCCCCAGGTTCCGGGTTCGCTCGAGCAGGTGCTCGACGCCGTGGAGGCCGACCAGGACTTCCTGCTGGCGGGCGACGTGTTCACCCCCGACCTGATCGACACCTGGGTCACCTACAAGCGCAAGAACGAGGTCGACGCCCTCCGCCTGCGTCCCCACCCTTACGAGTTCTCGCTCTATTACGACATCTGACGATAAGACCCACGGCGCGTTCCCCCTTGTTCGCGCGGGGGCTCCCCCCCTGTTCGCAGGATCGGATCGGATAGCGATCGGATCCTGCGATTAGTGGATGGGATGGGGTCAGACGCCGGTGACGTCGATGGGCTGGGGGGTGGCGGGCGAGCCGTAGGTGAGGTGCTGGAACTGGGGGATGAGGTCGAACGACAGACCCGTCGCCTCGGGGTCTTCGCCCACCTGGCGGATCTCCTCCCAGTGGGCCTGGCCCAGGAAGCGCCCGGCTTCGGTGAGGTACTCGATCCGCTCGGGATCGAGACCCATCACACGCGAGGTGACCACGTCGGTGGCCACGGGGTCGGTTCCGAACACCAGGTGGCCGGCGTCGACCGGCACCCCCTTGATGGGGCCGTCGCCTTCCATGCCGACGATCCCGTCGATGATCACTGCGTTGGGCCGCACCGCGCCCACGATGTCGAGGATCGACTGGGGAATGCCCCGCCAGTGCAGGAGGTTCTTCGGCCAGCCGTACACCCGCCCGGGCAGGCAACCGAAGCAGTTCTTCATCGACAGCGTGACCCCGACCCAGTGGTGGGCCTTCATCTTCGGCATCGACACGACCATGTCGGCGTCGAGGATGATCTCGGGAACCCACAGCTGGTCGAGGCGCATGTACGACGAGCGCAGGTCGACGGGGCGAACGGCGGCGTGGTTGAGGTCGACGAAGGGAGCCTCGACATCGGCCAGCACATCCCACAGGCCAGAGGCCGAGACCACGTAGTCGGTGTCTCGTCGGTGCCCCGGACCTTCGGCCACCGTGACCGAGCGTGCCCCCATGCGACGCAGGGCGATCACCGCTGCCCCGATCAAGCGAGGGTCGGTGTTGATGCTGGCGCCTTCGTCGTACTCGACCAGGTTGGGCTTGAGCACCACCGACTTGCCCTTGGGGTCGACGCCGACCGTTTCGAGCCCGTCCTGGACCAACGACTCGAGGTCGCGCTCGTACGAACTGGCCCGCACGACCGCGACCGAGGGGTTCCCTGGTGGAGCAAATGCCCCTCCGTCCCAGAACCGAGGCTCGGGGCGGAGGATGCTGTAGGCGCTGAGCCCGGCGGCCAGCGTCGCGGTGCCGGCGATCGCTCCCCGGATGAACGAACGCCGCGATACCTCAGACGTGGCGCCCTCAGGTGCCGAGGCGGTTCGGGCTGCGTCGTCTGAGGGCGAGGCCGGGCGATGAGGCTGGGAGTCGGGGCTCATGCCGGCACCGCCAGAGGCGAAGGGTCGGGGCCAAGGGCGAGGGCCGCCCACGCCACCGAACCCAGATTGCCGAGAAACCCAGTGCGCTGATACTGCTCGCCGAGGGCGGTGGTCATCTCGATGTAAGCGGGCGATTCGACGCTCTCGCAGAGGCGGGTGGCCAAGGCAGCCATGGCCAGCGACAAGCCCCCGCGCTCACGGCGGGCCAAGGTTTGGAGCTGGCCCAGGCCCCGTTCGAGCACTGGCTCGTCGAGGCCTTGAAGGGCGAGACAGGCCGCCGCGGTGGTCTGGGCATAAGGGGTGAGATCGGTGCCCAACACGTTGGAGTTGCCGTAGTTCCAGCCGCCGATGGCCACCTCGCGGGCCCGGATCACGGCCAGGCTCTGGTCGATGATGGCGGTGTCGCCGGGTCGCAGGATGCGGGTGGCCAGCAGGACCCGGGAGGTGGGTTCGACCCAGCCGAAGGTCTCGGGCAGCCACCCCCAACCGGCCGGTTCGTCGGGCAGGCTCGACCCATCGACCCGTTCGCCGATGGAGGCGATGGCGAAGTCGAGGGCAGCGAGTCGGGCGGCCTCGGTGGGCAATGCGACGGCGTTGAGTGCTGCTGCACCGGTGTTGCGGATCTCGCCGGTCTCGAACACCATCGCCCCGTCGTCGCCCTGGCGGTCGGCGAGCCATTGACGGGCTCGGTCGTCGTCGAGTGCCAGCGCCAACAAGGCGGTGGGCTCCGGCTCCGGGGTCGCGCCGGCCATCCAGCCGATCCCCCCGTCCGATCCTTGGGCTTCGATGAGCAACGCCGCCATCTGATCGAACGTCACCTGGAGTGCAGATGTCGCCACAGGCCGAGACTAGCGCCGCAGGGCGGCGGGAAGGGGTTCGGCGTGGATGATGCTGAGGTGTTGAACACATCGAGTCATGGCGATGTAGAGCAGGCGGTAGCCGAGGGCGGCACTCGGGTCGGCCTCGTCGGCGATGAACCGGGTCGGCTCGACCACGATCACCGCGTCGAACTCGAGGCCCTTGGCTGTGGGCGGATCGAGCACCGCGATCGCCCGGTCGAGGCCTCCTCGGTCAGCCGCGGCGACATCGAGCCCGGCCGCGTTCAAGGCTTCGAGCACGGGGGTGGCCAGGTCTTGGGGTGCGATCACCCCCACCGAGCCCCACTCGTCAGCGAGTAAGCGGGCACGCTCGACCACCAGGGCCAGTCGATCATCGGCGGTGCGAGCGGTGGTGATCCACGGCTCGTCCCCGGCGCTGCGGATCGACCTGGAGGGAGTCACCTGGGGGGCTGCCACCGCCAACAGGCGTGAGGCGTAGTCGAGCACGGCGGCGGGAACGCGGTAGCCGACCTCGAGCTCGGCGACCTCGTAGGCGTCGGTGGCGCCCAAGTGGGCCGCCGCCTCGTCCCAGGACTCCTGGCCACCCGGCATGGTCGACTGCGCCAGGTCGCCGAGGATGGTCAGCGAGCGTCGTGGACACCGCCGGGCCACCATGCGCAGAGCCATGGCCGACAGGTCCTGGGCTTCGTCGACGACGATGTGGCCGTAGGTGGCTCGCACCCCGCCGATGCGGGCGTCAACCTCATCGAGCAGCGGGATGTCGGCCGAGGTCCACTCGTCGGTTCCGGCCTTGGTTCCTGCCCGTGAGGCGGATGGTCGGTGAAGCAGCTCTCGCTCATCGGGGTCGAGGATGCCGTCGGCGGCGGCGGCCAGCGCCCGACGATTGGTCAACAGCCGTCGCACCAGGGCGGGGGCGCTGGCGGTGGGCCAGGCCCGCGTGATCATCCGCTTGATGTCGTCGTTGGCCCGGGCATCGGCGATGAAGTCCGAGCCCGCTGGGGCTTCCCCCCGAAACTGCGGGAGCAACAACGCCTCGACCCGCCTGGCGATGAGTGAGCGGAAGACCTCGCGGGCGGCGTTGAAGTCGAGGGTGCGAGCGGTCGCGGCCGCCACGGCGGTGGCAATGTCGGCGGCGGCGAGGTGGACCCGACCCCAGGGGAGGTGCAGGTCGATGTCGTCGGTTGGGGGCTTGATCAGATGGGCCAAGGCTCGGCCGACCACCTCGGCCATGCGGGCGTCGCCCTTCAAGCGGCTCACCGTCGGGTCTTCGGTCGCACGCACCGGATAGCGGGCACCGAGGAGGTCCTCGATCGTGGTTTGTACGACCGCTGACTCGCCGAGCGAAGGCAGTACCTCGGAGATGTAGCGGAGGAACACCCGGTTGGGGCCGAGGACCAGGACCCGTTGTTCCTCGAGTAGTAGCCGGTGTTCGTAGAGCAAGAACGCGGCCCGGTGCAGCCCCACCGCGGTCTTGCCGCTCCCAGGGCCGCCCTGCACGATCGTGACCTGGTCGAGCGGGGTGCGGATGATCTCGTCCTGTTCGGCCTGGATGGTGGCGACGATGTCGCGCATCTCACCGGTGCGTGATCGCTCGAGTTCGGCCAGCAGGGGGTCGGGAATGCCACCGCCGCCGACGGAGTCGGGGTCGGTGAAGTCCTCGTCGTGCAGAGCGATGATCGAGCGGCCGTCGATGCTGTAGCGGCGTCGGAGGCGGAGCCCGAGCGGGTCGCGCCAGGTGGCCCGGTAGAACGGCGCCGACACCGGGGCCCGCCAGTCGACCACCACCGGGTCGCCGTGGTCGTCCTCGACGTGGCGACGGCCGACGTGGAAGGTCTCGTCGTCGTCGGTGTCGAGTCGCCCGAAGCACAGGGGGGCTTTGCTCTCGTACGAGGCGATGCGTTTGCGAAGGTGGTACCGGGCGACCTCGTCGTCCACCTCGGTCGCGCCGCCGCCGACTCCGATGAGGCGTTCGGTGGTGGACCGCATGGCTTCGAGGCAGGCGTGGGCGTGGTCGAGGTGGCGTTGCTCGTCGGCGAGGCGTGGATCATCGAGCAAGGTTGGGTCGGGGGGATGGTCGGGTGGCATGTGACCTCCAGCGCGGCGCGCGGCGAGGCCCCCGATCGGAGGGGACCGGGGGTGGGACGGGTTGCGTGTGGGTCGACGACGCTACCGGAGCCGTGGCAGGCGATGCCGGCATATTTCTGCCCAGCGAACAGATCGTCCCGGGGCTAGTTTGCGGGCCCATGAGGCTCGAATTCGACGGTATCGGCATCGAGGTTGACGTCCAGGGTGACGA
>CAZEFG010000200.1:0-4940 GCA_964511355.1 uncultured Iamiaceae bacterium | reverse complement strand
ACCCCACGCCCACGAAGCCGGCCCCGGCTGAAGGGGTACCCCGGTCCAGAGCCCTCGTCGCCTAAACAGCCAGGTCGATCTCCGCTTCCTTGATCTCGGACCGCAGTCGCTTGTCGTTGGTGACGACGGAGGCACAAGCCGCCGACGAGAGCGCCTCTCATGGCGCCAAGGCCGACGATCAGGTGGAGAGCTCGGTCGATGACGAGGCCGCCTCGCCGGCTCCGGGTGAGCCCGGCTCAGGTTGGATGCAACCCGCCGCTTTGACTCTGTTCGCCGCAGCTGCGGCAATAGCTGCAGTGGGTGTGTTGGTCGTGCGCCACCTCACCAGCCGCCGCATTCGGGTGGTTTCCCGCTAGGAAGTCGAGCCCAATAGGTGGGCGAGTGCCTATACCAAGACTTGGATTACATACCTGCAATTCCAAGTTTCACGTCCGAAACTGTGAATCATCGACGCCGAGGCAGCTAAGGCCACGAGCGCATCATGCGACTACTTGCGCTACGCGAGGACTTGGGCGAGACAGTGGACGGAGCAGCCTCACGGACGACGAAGCGGAGGCGGAGAATGAGAGCGGATGACGGGAATCGAACCCGCATTCTCAGCTTGGGAAGCTGATGTTCTGCCATTGAACTACATCCGCGTGGGACACCGTCCCGTGAGGTAGCGCTCCGAGCGTAGTCGTCGCCACGAGCGCCGCCCACACGGGAAGGGCAGGACAGAGAGGGAGGGGGAGGGAGAGGGAGGCGAGCGAAGTCGGGGTCAAGGGCGTTCGTTGTGGACGAGCCACCAGGCGGTGACTCCCACGACTGCGCCCACCATGGGGAACACGATGAATGCCCACAGCTGTCCGAGGTGGTCGCCCCCAGCGAATATGGCCGCCCCGAAACTGCGGGCCGGGTTCACCGACGTGTTGTCGACGGCGATGGTCGCCAGGTGGATCATGCCGAGGGTGATGCCAGCGGCCAGGCCCCCAAATCCCAGGGGGTAACCGCGGGTGGTGGTACCCAGTACTACGAACACCAGCACCGCGGTGAACACGATCTCGACCGCGATCGCCGAGCCGAGCCCGAACGGGACGCCGATGGTGTCTCCCCAACCGTTGGCGGCGAACACCCCGGTCTTGTCGAGCTCGCCCGATTCGGAGATCACATAGATGACCAGGCCACCGAAAGCGGCGCCTACGAACTGGGCGACCCAGTAGTACACGGCGCGAAGGGGTTCGATCTTTCCACTCAACAAGAAGCCGAGCGTGACCGCCGGGTTGATGTGACAGCCAGAGATGTGCCCGATGGTGTACGCCATGGCCAGCAGCACGAAGCCAAACGCGAGAGCGATGCCGGCCACACCGATGACATCGGCGGCGAGGATGGCGCTACCCGGTCCCACGATCATCAAGATCATGGTGCCGATGGCTTCGGCTCCAAGTATCTGCCTGTCGGACGGATCCGAGACCACCGACTCAGCGGTCTCGGTGGGTGAAGAGGCGGACATGACTCCTCCTTCATCCTGCAGGTTGTCTGGTCGGGTGGCCCGACTTTGAAGGCCTCGAAATGAGGTTCGTGGTGAGCGTAATCCGGGATCAGCCGCGGGTGGAGGTTTGTTCACCGTGACCGGGGGTAGCCGGGAACCTGACACTCGTTCGGCCCTTGAAGCTTCCAGGGCCGAGGACAAGGAGAACCCGCCATGCGCGCAGGATCTATCGGAGCAAGCATCATCCTCATCGCCGTCGGCGCCGTCATGGCTTACGCCGTCACCGTCGAGGCCGAGGGGTTCAACATCAACACCGCCGGCGTCATCCTCATGGTCGTGGGTGCGATCGGGCTCGTCGTTTCGCTGCTCATGACGATGATGGTCACCGACGGCCGGGGCGACACCGCCACCCACACCGAGACCCGCTACGTCGAGCGCGACCGTCTCGCTTGATCGACCGGCGGGTTGACTGCCGCACGGCCTGATCCAACTCGCCTAGAGCCCCCACCACGGCTGGGCGTTCCCTCACGGGGACGTCCAGCCGTTGGGGTTTTGCCCTCATCCGAGCGTGGTCGACCCGCCTTTGACTTGGTGGCCGCCGAAGCTGTTGCGCAGCGTGGCGATCGCCCGCATGGCCGGGGAGTCGTCCTGCCGCGAGGCGAACCGAGCGAACAGCGCCGCCGTGATCGCGGGAAGTGGCACTGCCTTGGCGACCGCCTCCTCGACGGTCCACCGGCCTTCGCCCGAGTCTTCGGCCCAGCCCCTGACCGAGGCCAGGTCGGGATCAGCAACCACCGGTTCGGTCAGCAGGTCGAGCAGCCACGAGCGCACGACGCTGCCATGCCGCCACACCTCCAACGTCGTACCCACGTCGACCAGCTCAGATGCCGCCAGCAGTTCGTAGCCCTCGGCGAGGGCCTGCATCATGGCGTACTCGACCCCGTTGTGGACCATCTTGGCGTAGTGGCCTGCCCCCGGTCCTCCGACGTGAGCGAACCCGTCGTCGGTCACCAGCGAGTCGAACAGAGGCAGCGCCGTCGCCACGTCATCGACCTCACCTCCGACCATGATGCAGTAACCCTGGTCGAGTCCCCAGATACCTCCCGATACGCCGGCGTCGACGAAACCGAGCCCCCGCTCGGCGGCCGCCGCCGCCCGCCTCTGGGAGTCGTGGAAGTTCGAGTTGCCACCCTCGACGATCAGGTCGCCGGGCGAAAGGAGATCGAACAATCTCGCCACGGTGTCCTCGGTTGGATCACCGGCGGGCACCATCGACCACACCACCCTCGGTGCCTCGAGCACCGCGACCAGCTCGTCCAGCGATTCGACCTGGCGTCCGTCGGGAGCGCGGTCGTAGCCGACGACGTCGTGTCCGTCGCGGCGCAGGCGTTCGGCCATGTTGGCCCCCATCCTGCCCAACCCGATCATCCCGACTTGCATGTGGTCATCTCCTGTCGTGGCGCGCGGCCCGCTCCCGCAACCAGCGTCGCGCGGTCAGTCGGCCTCTTCGCCCAAAGCGTCGATCACCGCGGCAACGGTGTCGTCGACGGCTGCAGCGGGCGCCACCGTGATCACATCCGTCTCGCCGTCGGGGGGTTCCAGCGCAGCGATCTGGCTGCCCAGCAACGACGCCGGCATGAACTCGTGGTGGCGCGCCATGACCCGGCGACTCAGCTCGGCGGTGTCGGGGTTCAGGAACACGAACCGCACCGGCCCTGCTTGTCGCAGTCGCTCGCGATAGCTCACCCGCAAGGCCGAGCAGGAGATCACCGCGCCGGCCCCCGCCGCTCGGCGGTCAGCGATCACTGCCGCGATGGCGTCGAGCCACGCGATCCGGTGGTGGTCGTCGAGGGGCAGTCCGGCCGCCATCCGCTCCCGGTTGGCAACCGGGTGAAGCCGGTCGCCTTCGACGAACTCGTATCCCAGCCGCGTGGCGAGGGCCCGTCCGATCGTCGACTTGCCCGCCCCGCTCACCCCCATGACCACGATGATCGCCATCCACCCAGGGTGCCTGAAAACCTGCCCGATCGCGGCCCGACTAGGGTTCGGTGCCGATGATCCTCTCCGACCGCACCATCCGCGAGCAGGTCGACGCCGGCCGCATCGTCATCGAACCGTTCGACCCCGACTGCGTGCAGCCGTCGTCGGTCGACCTGCACCTCGACCGCTACTTCCGGGTGTTCCGCAACCACACGATGGGACACATCGACGTGAAGCAGAACCTCGAAGACCTCACCGAGCTGGTCGAACTCTCAGAGGACGAGGTGCCGTTCATCCTGCACCCGGGGGAGTTCGTGCTCGGCTCCACCTCCGAGCGGGTGGCGCTGCCCACCGACCTGGTCGCCCGGCTTGAAGGAAAGTCCAGCCTCGGCCGTCTGGGTCTGCTGATCCACTCGACCGCCGGGTTCGTCGACGCCGGTTGGGACGGCCAACTCACTCTGGAGCTGTCCAACGTGGCCAGCCTGCCCATCACCTTGTATCCAGGTATGAAGATCGGCCAGATCTCGTTCATCCAGATGACCACCGCCGCCGACCGTCCCTACGGCAGCGGCGAGCTGGGCTCGAAGTACCAGGGCCAGGTCGGTCCCCGCCCCAGCCGTTACTGGGAGAACTTCGGCTAGAGGCGGCTACTCGCCGCGAGCAGCCTCGAGCATGGCTTGGCGGTGGTTGTAGCGCTCGAGGCGGGGCCGAGCGAGCACTTCTTCGACGGCGGTGATGATGTCGGTCACCTCGGCCGGCATCACCACGAAACCGTCGATCCCGGCCTCCCAGGCGAACATCTGGCGGCTCCGGCTCGAAGCCAGCAGGACAACCGCGGTGCGACGCACGTGGGTGTGATCGCTGTGGCGGATGGAGTCGAGCTGCTTGAGGGCCGAACTTTCGGCCCCGTCGGTCCCTACCAGCAAGGCGCATCCATAGAGGGTGTCGCGCAGTTCGGTGACCACGTTGGGCAGCGGCGTGGCCGCGGTCTCGAAGTCGTAGGTGGCCAGGACATTGGAGTAGATCTCGCACGCGGCCTCGTCGCTCCCGGCGACGAGGATCCGTCGGGGAGGAGGGCCGTCGTCGGCTTCGACCTCAGTCCGTGGCTTCTTCAGCAACCAGTTCGCTCCGTCGTTCGCCGGCCTCGATCGCTTCGAGGAGATGTTGGGCGATGTCGGCCACTTGGACGTCTTCGTCGGCGCCCGCGCCCTTCACGCCGTCGTCGATCATGATGTAGCAGAACGGACAGGCGGTGGCGATCCGTTCGGCACCGGTGCCGACGAGCTCACGGGAGCGTTCGTCGTTGACCTTGGTGCCGATGGTCTCTTCCATGAACATGCGAGCGCCACCCGCGCCGCAGCACATTCCCTTGGTGCCGTTGCGTTCGGCCTCGACGATCTTGACGCCGGCCAGCGAGCCGATGACGTTACGGGGCGCCATGTAGACGTCGTTGTGGCGGCCGAGGTAGCACGAGTCGTGGTAGACGACCCGC
>CAZEFG010000199.1:0-4968 GCA_964511355.1 uncultured Iamiaceae bacterium | reverse complement strand
CCGCCGCCACCGCGCTCGCACCTACCGGCGGGGCTACAGCAGCGAGGGGCGCTCGGGCGATGGTTCGTGCCATTCGGTGACGACCTCGACTCGATCCTGGCGCACCCGGTTCGGTGGGGGATAGGCCACGCCCTGCTGGCGTTGGTCGTGGCCTACGGCGCCGTGTTGGTGGCCACCGTTGCGTTGTTGGCGATCATGGCGGAGCCGGGGCGTGAGGCCGAGTTTCTCGACGACGCGTCCATCGGGGTGCTGTTGGTGACGCAGGCCTCGCTATGGGTGGGCTATGTGGGCGTGACGCTGTGGACCAGCCACTCCGCAGGCGCGGGCCCCCGGCGCGACTTCGGGTGGAGGTTCGCCCCTCGTGACTGGTACCAGGGACTGATCCTGGGGGTAGGCCTCCAGGTCATCGCGGTACCGGTCATCTACCTGGTGATCTTCTTGTTCACCGAGCGGCGCGACGTCTCAGAAGCGGCCCGCGATCTGACCTCGATCGTGAACTCACCGTTGGATGCCGTCATGTTGGTCCTGGTCGTCGCCATCGGCGCACCACTGGTCGAGGAGCTGTTCTTCCGAGGATTGCTCCTGCGGTCTCTGCAACGCCGCTTCGGCACGACGGTCGCGGTCATCGGGTCGTCGGTCGTGTTCGCCGCGATTCACATGCAGTTGCTGCAGTTTCCTGCTCTGTTGATGTTCGGGCTGGTAGCCGCCTTGCTCACGGTTCGATCCGGCCGACTCGGCCCCGCCATCTGGACCCACGTCGGGTTCAACGCGGTGACGGTGCTGGCCCTGTTGGCGGCGGGTTGACCCTCCGCAATGGCGACGCGGCGTTTTCGCCCGGGTTGGCGCCGAACGAGGCACAATGGAGCGGTCGGTGCGGTTCGGCGATCGTGATGGAGGAACCATGACAACCCAATGCACACGGTGCGGGGGATCGATCGTCGAGATCGTCATCGGCAGTGCTGAGTCCAAACTCACCATGCGTTCCTGTGCGACCTGTGAGTCCCGCGAATGGGAGAGCGACGGCGAACCTGTCGAACTTGGCGACGTCCTGGGCGAGCTGAACACCACCGGCATCGAGCGCCGCAACCGGCGAACCTTTTGAGCACCCGCGACAACGAATGACTCCACTGGCGCGCTCTGAGGTGTCACCATGTCCGGCGCATGTCGACGCCACGCACTGACCCCGATCTCGAACCGATACCCGTGAATGATGGGGGCGAGGGCGCCGATCATCCCGACGCCGGGTCGTGGATGTCCAGGACCATCACCCGCCTGGGTCAGGTGAAGCTGTCGACCTGGGTCACCTGGCTGGTGCTCACGGTTTGTGTCACCTTCACCCTCTACCAGCTCCATCCCGATCTACTCGTTTCGTCGAGCACTCCAGCGGGAGGCGACATGGGAGCCCACGTGTGGGCGCCCGCCTATCTCCGCGACCACCTGCTGCCCAACTGGCGGCTCACAGGCTGGTCCCCTGACTGGTACGCAGGTCTTCCGGCGCTGCACTTCTACATGGTGCCGCCCATGCTGGCCATCGTCGCCCTCGACGTGTTCCTTCCCTATGGCACGGCCTTCAAGTTCATTGCTGTCTCGGGCATAGCCACCCTGCCGATCGCCGTCTGGGGTTTCGGCCGCCTGGCCCGCCTGAAGGCGCCGGTTCCTGAGCTGTTGGCCATCGGCTCGGTGGGCTTCCTCTTCGACAACACCTTCGACATCCTGGGCGGCAACATCCTGTCGACCCTTGCCGGCGAGTTCTCGTTCTCGATCAGCTTGTCGTTGGCGGTCATCTACCTGGGCCTGGTGGCCGACGGCCTCCGCACCGGGCGCCGGCGGGGGTTGGCCGCGGTGGTGGTCGGCCTGTGCGCGTTGACCCACGTCATCCCCTTGTTCTTCGCCATCGCCGGCACTTTCGTGCTCCTGGCTTTGCGGCCTTCGATGGCCGGCCTGCGGTGGATCGCCACCAGCGCGCCGGTCGGGGCCCTGTTGTCGATGTGGTGGTTGCTGCCGTTCTGGGGTCAGCGCACGTACATGAACGACATGGGCTGGGAGAAGAAGCTGCCGCCCGACGGCGCGGGGGTGATGGAAGAGATCCTCTTCTGGGTCACCCGGCTGTTTCCCGCCGAGACCCGCTGGGTGGCCTACGTCGGCTTGGCGGGAGCAGTGTTGGCGATCTGGCGCCGGTCGCTGGGCGGGCTCTTCTTCGCCGCCATGATCCTGGTGGGTTCGGTGGCCTTCGTCGTCGTTCCCCAGGGTCGCCTGTGGAACGAGAGGCTGCTGCCGTTCATCCATCTCTGCACCTACCTGCTGGCGGCCTATGGGGTGGGCGAGGCGATCCGCCTGGTGTCGCGAGTGGCACGCGGATCGGCGCGGCGTTGGATACAAGCCGGGGGCACGGCCACGGCCATGGTGGTGGCGCTGGTGATCGTGGCCATCCCGTTGCAGATCCTGCCCTTCGGTTCGTACCAGGACGACGGCGCCTACCGCTGGCCTTCGCCTCCGCTGATCGGTGACTCGTGGCCGCTTGCGGTCGAGACGACCACCACGAGTCCAGTTCGGGGGTGGGCCGAGTGGAACTTCACCGGCTACCAGGGCAAGTCCGGCTTCCACGAGTACCGCGACCTCGTCATAACCATGGACGAACTGGGCCGTACCAACGGATGTGGCCGCAGCTTGTGGGAGTACAACAAGGCGGTTCTAGACCCCTACGGCACGCCCATGGCGTTGATGTTGCTCCCCATGTGGACCGGCGGATGCATCGGGTCGATGGAAGGTCTCTACTTCGAGACCTCGACCACCACGCCGTTCCACTTCCTGGCCCAATCATCGCTGTCGGAGTCGCCGTCCCGGGCCCAGCGTGAGATGCCGTACACCGACTTCGACATCAGCCTCGGTGTTCGCCAGATGCAGCTTCTCGGCGTCCGCTACTACATGGCCACCACCCAGTTGGCGGTCGACAGCGCGCGAGCTCACCCCGATCTGACCGAACTCGAGTTCTCAGGTCCGTGGACCATCTTCGAGGTGGCCGACGCTCCGCTGGTGGCGCCTCTCGGTTACGAGCCGGTGGTACGCACCGACATCCACGACGCGATGCACGAATGGGTACCGGCCGCCGCCCCGTGGTTCCAGGCGCCTGGGAAATGGGATCTGTTGTGGGCATCGAGCGGCCCAGAGCAGTGGCAGCGGACCACCGACCCCGACACCGCCGAGCGGCGTGCCCAACCCGAGATCGAGGTGACCGAGATCGAGGCCGGGACCGACTCGGTGCGCTTCGAGGTGTCAGAGGTCGGCGTGCCGGTGCTGGTGAAGGTGTCGTACTTCCCCAACTGGAAGGTGACCGGCGCCGACGGCCCCTACCGGGTGACCCCCAACTTCATGGTGGTGGTCCCCACCCAGACGACCGTCGAGCTGAACTACGGCTACAGCACTTGGGAGATGGCGGGATGGGGCCTGACCGGCATCGGGGTGATTCTTCTCTTCCTGTTGTCGCGTGCGCGTCCGCTGAGCATGCCGGTGTGGCCTGACGACCACGATGCCGATGACGACGACGAACCCACGGTGAGTCGGGTACCCAGCCATCGTCCCGTTCCCGAGGGCGACCTGAGGCTCAGCGTGGTCATCCCGGCCTACAACGAGGGGCGGGTCATCGCCAACACCGTGACCACGATCCGAGACGTTCTCGGCGATCTCGACGGTGGCCTCGAGATCGTGGTGGTCGACGACGGCTCCACCGACGACACATCGGAAGCGGCCACCTCTGCCGGGGCGCACCGGGTGATCCGCCTCGAACCCAACGCGGGCAAGGGAGCGGCGGTCAGGGCTGGTGCGCTGGCGGCCACCGGACGCACGGTCGCTTTCACCGACGCCGATCTCGCCTACGCCCCCGACCAGATCCTCCCGCTGGTACACCAGATCGAGGCCGGTTGGGATGTCGTGGTCGGCAGCCGCCAGATGGCGGGCTCTACCGCGGAGGTGCCGGCATCGTGGCTGCGACGGGTGGGTGGCCGCGTGGTCAACCTTCTGGTCCGGCTGGTCCTGGCCGGTGACCACGCCGACACGCAGTGCGGCCTGAAGGCGTTCCGGCGCGATGTCGCGCAACTGCTGTTCAGCCAAGCTCGCGTCGATGGCTTCGCTTTCGACGTCGAGCTGTTCGCCCTTGCCGAACGCCACCAGCTGTCGCTCACCCCGTCGCCGGTGCGGGTGGTCAACTCAACCGGATCGAGCGTTCGCATCACCAGCGACACCGCAATGCTGGTACTCGACCTGCTGCGGATCTCGTGGTGGCTGCGGCGCGACGGCTATCCGCCCGTCCCTGAGGTCGAGGTAGAAGGTGGTTGGTCCCAGGGGTCGGGTGACCCATTAGGTTGAGGCCCCATGGCCCAGCCTCTTCAGCTCCAGCTAGACCAGATCATCAAGGCCTACGACATCCGCGGCACCTACCCCGACCAGATCGATTCGTCGGTGGCCAGGGCGCTCGGTGCCGCCTTCGCCCGGTTCGTGGCCGACGGACCGACTCCGCGCCCGCGCATTCTGGTGGCCCGCGACATGCGTCCGTCGGGTCCCGAGTTGGTGGGCGCCTTCACCGACGGGGTCCTCGACCAGGGACTCGATGTGATCGACATCGGGCTGGCGTCGACCGACATGTTGTATTTCGCCGCCGGGCACCTCGACGCTCCTGGGGCGATGTTCACCGCGTCGCACAACCCGGCTCAGTACAACGGGATCAAGCTTTGTCTGGCCGGAGCGGCACCGGTCGGCCAGGACACCGGCCTCGCGGCCATCAAAGCGCTGGCGGTCGACGCGCCACCGGCAGTCGCTGATCGAGGCAGTCGTTCCGAACTCGACCTCATGGCCGAGTTCGTGGCCCATGTGCATTCCTTTGTCGACCTCGCCGCCCTGAAGCCCCTGAAGGTGGTGGCCGACACCGCCAACGGCATGGGCGGCCTGGTGGTGCCCGAGGTCTTCGCTGGGCTG
>CAZEFG010000198.1:0-5026 GCA_964511355.1 uncultured Iamiaceae bacterium | reverse complement strand
TTGTAGGTCCAGCCCCGAGCCACATACGACAGGACCTCACGTTCGCGGGCGCTCAAGGCATCCGCGGGACCGGTGCTGCCGGCCAGGCGCCGGAACTCGCCCATCACCAACGCGGCCAGCGTCGGCGAGAACACCGGCTCTCCCGCGGCCGCTTTCACGCAGGCATCGCGGAGCTCCTCGGGAGTCGACGACTTGAGCAGGTAACCGACCGCCCCCGCAGCGACCGCATCGAGCAGGTCGCGCTCGGCGCTCGAGACGGTGCAGATCACGATGGGGCACACCGATGCCGAAGCGGTCACCACCGCAATGCCCCCACCGCCGGGCATGTGCAGGTCGCACAACGCCAGGTCGGGCTGGTGTTCGGCGATGGCGGCGATGGCCGACGGGGCGTCATCGGCCTGGGCGCACACCTCGAACCCGTCGCCCAAGGCCTCTCCGACTCCGGCTCGCCAGATGGGGTGGTCGTCAGCGACGACTATGCGAAGGGCACCCACAACCTCACCTCGCAACCACGACCGGGAGCGCTGTCGATGTCGACCGTGCCTCCCACTTCAACAAGCCGTGCATGGATCGATGATCGCAGGCCCACGCCGTGCGCGGTGGAATCTGGATCGAACCCTGGCCCCTCGTCATGCACGGTGACGGTGATGCCCTCGTCGTCGGGGAGCACCAGCACGGTGCACCCCACCCCACCATGCTTGGCCGCGTTGGTGGCCGCTTCGCCGACGGCTCCCACCAGTCGGTCGCACTGGTCGTCGGGCAGGTCGACATGCTCGACCACCGCAAGCTCGCAGCGCACTCCGAAGCGATCCTCGACCGCGCCCAGCACTTCGGTGAGCGCCGTGTCGAGAGTGCGGCCAGAGGTGCGGTTGCCGAACAGGTGCTCGCGTACCCGGCGACTTTCAGCCCGGGCCAACCGGGCGGCATCGGGGTCCGAGGTACGGGCCTCGATGGCCGCCAACGTCTGGAGCACCCCGTCGTGCACCTCTCGCGCCAGCCGTTCGCGGGCGGCCGCCTCGGCGGCCCGGGCTTCGAGGGTGCCTGCCCAACGCAGGGTGGCCGCCGCCAGGGCACCACCGACGATGCTCAACAGGGCGGTGGACGCCACCGAAAAGGTCTGGGCCGCGTAGGGCCACCCGTCGCTGGCGCTCACGGCCCCGATGAGGCGCGCCAGCCCGAACAAGGCCCCGGCTCCAGCTCCCGCCCGGCCACCCCATCGCACTCCTGCGGCGAGAACCCCGACGAAGGGCCACATGCCGCCCAGGGTGGCGATGCTCGACGGACCCGAGTCCGGGTGGTCGTAGACCAAGCCGGTTGACGCCGCCAGAGCAAACCCGACCGCTAACTCGGCCACCAGCCACTGGTCGGAAAGGGGCTTGCCTTCCCGCACGGATCGGGGGAGCGGAGCAGCCGTGACCACTCCCGCGGCCACCAGCAGGGCGATGGCTGGTACCGGTCGAACCAGCTGGTCGGTCGACGCCAGCAGGGCGGCCACGGCCCACACGAACCCGACCGCTCGCAGGGCCACCAACGCCCTGGTCGCCGCCGCCGCAGTGGCCGGAGAGCGCTCTGAGGGGGATCCCCCATTTCGTCCTGGGGACCGACCTGGGGGCTGGTTATCGACCTCCAACTACTGGATCCTCCTACCAAGAGGCGCTGCCGATATCGGACTTCGGTACGCCCCGCGACGACCACCTATCAGCTCAAGGAGCCACGATGGACCAGCCACCGAACAACTCGATCGCCGGCGATCTCGGCACGAGCGTACTGCCTGATGCCCTTCACGCCTGGGTGGCCAGCGCCGCCGAACGGGGGCTCACCCCCGCTCAGGTCCGTTCGTGGCTCACCTCCAAGGGATGGCCCGCCACCGTGGCCGAAGCCGCTGCCCTCGACGTCGAACGAACCGGCACCTACACCGCCCTGAGCGATGCTCCACCTCCCGGTCCCGTCAAGGACCACGAGCACCCCTACGCCTACAGCATCCTGTTGGTAACCCTCGGACTGGCGGCCCTGAGCCTCGGCTCCACCATGCATCTGGTGCTCGACTGGGCCTTCGATACTCGAAGCGGGAGCGAGGCTCTGGCCAACTGGCTCACCTTGTTCCTGTGCACGGTGCCCTTCGCGGTCGCCTCGCTGGTGCTGGTTCGTCGCATAGAAGCCGAGGACCCCCTCGCCCGCTTCTCCCAGGTCCGCGAGACCCTGTCGTTGGTGCTGCTGTGGGCGGCCGGGGTGGTCGGCGGAACCCGCCTGCTGGTCTTCGTCCACCAAATGGTCACCGCACTCGTCGTTGAGCGAGATGCCTCCGCCCTCGGGCGTGACCTGATCCACGTGGCCACCGTCGTCGGCATCGCCGGTGCCCTGTTCGTCTGGACCTGGCGCTTCCGTCACCCCCGCTGAGCGCCACCCGCGCAGAGCGACAGGGCTGGGGTCAGGCGCCGAAGACCTGGCGGAGCTCCATCGGCACCGGGGCATGGAGCTGGTCGTAGGTGCAGCTGGCGGGGTCGCGGTCTTCGCGCCAGCGCCGCAGGTGGGTGGCGTGCCGGAACCGGCCGTTCTGGAGCTGGTCGTAGGCGACCTCGGCCACCAGCACCGGCTTGAGCGGCACGAAGGTCTTGTCCTTGGCGGCGTTCCACCGGTTCTCGGTGCCGGGGCGGCGCTGCGCACCTTCGCCCGCGAAGTCGCCCACCCACGGGTGCTTCACCGGGTCGTGGTCAATGAACGGCGCCAGTTTGGCCGCCAGCGCTGGCCGTTCGGCGGCCTTGAAGGCCGAAGCGCCACCGACGAAATGGAGCAGGCCGTCCTCGTCATAGAGGCCGAGCAGGAGCGAACCCACGCCGTCGCCGCTCTTGTGCACCCGGTAGGCCCCGACCACGCAGTCGGCGGTCCGTTGGTGCTTCACCTTGAACTGGGTGCGTTTGCCTTCGACGTAGGGATCTCCCACCGGCTTGGCAATCACGCCGTCGAGGCCGGCCCCCTCGAAACGGTCGAACCAGTCCGCCCCCACCTCCCGGTCGGTGGTACCCGGGGTCAGGTGGATGGGGGCATCGGCGTCGGCGAGGGCTTCGGCGAGCATCAGCCGCCGCTCACCGAAGGGTCGTTGGCGCAGGTCGTCGTCACCCAAGGCCAGAAGATCGAAACCGACAAACGACGCGGGGATCGTCTCGGAGAGCATCTTCACCCGTGATTCGGCCGGGTGAACGCGCAACAGCAGTGACTCGAACTCCAGACCCTCGGAGCCGGGAATCACCAACTCCCCGTCGATCACGCACCGCTCCGGCAGGTTGTCGCGAAGCGGCTCGAGCATCTCGGGGAAGTAGCGGGTCAGGGGCCGCTCGTTGCGGCTACCGAGTTCGACCTCGTCGCCGTCGCGGAACACCACACACCGGAACCCGTCCCACTTGGGTTCGAACCACAGGTCGGCTCGGTCTGGGAGGTCGTCGAGGGCCTTGGCCAACATCGGTGAGACGGGAGGCATGACGGGAAGATCCACATCGCCGAGGCTACGGGCTACCCCTCCGCCTGTCATCAGCTGCCCCTGGGGCCCAGGACGGCTGACACCCAGAGCGGACCCCCAGTGGCTCTAACTACTCTGGGCCCATGGGCATCACCAGGACCGAGACGATCACCGTTGAAGATGGGGGCACCTTCTCTGCTCACCTCACCGTTCCCGCCAAGGGATCCGGTCCCGGATTGGTGCTCATCCAGGAGATCGGTGGGGTCAACGGCTACATCAAGGAGGTGGCCGAGCGCCTGGCCGAAGCGGGCTATGTGACTCTGGCGCCCGACATGTTCTGGCGGGTCGAACCGAACTTCGTGGTCGAGACCTTCACCGACGAGAGCATGGCCGAGTGCATGCGGGTTGCTGGCCAGTTCGATCCGGCGACCGGTCGGTCCGACCTTGCCAAAACCCTCGCCCATCTGCGTGAGCTCCCCGAGGTCGAGGGGGGAGTGGGAGCGCTCGGCTTCTGCTTCGGCGGAACCCAGGCCTTCTTGATGGCCGCCGACCACGACCTCGACGTCGCCGTCTCCTACTACGGCAGTGGCGTCGCCGGAATGCTCGACCGCGTCGACGACATCACCGGTCCGCTGTTGCTGCACTTCGGGGGCGGGGACCCGTTCATCACCCCCGACAAGATCGATGCCATCGCCTCGGCTACCAACCCCAAGGCCAACATCGAGATGCTGGTGCAACCCGACGCCGGTCACGCCTTCGACAACCACCGCTCCGAGCGCTACTGGGATCCCGAGGCGGCCGGCGTGGCCTGGGCGCGCACCATCGGGTTTCTCTCCCGCCACCTACCGACCAGGCCCTGACCCTCGGCCGAAACCGCCCGCATCGGGCTCGGCCGCCCGGCCAGGCTTGTCGGCCGGTGAGCCACCTCGGGTAGCCTGCCGGGCATGTCGGAAATCCCCCTCAGCGAGCGCGTAGAGCAGCTTCGCAAGCGCAAGGAAGAGGCTCGCAACGCCGGTTCGGAACGCTCGGTTGAGCGTCAGCGGGCCAAGGGCAAGATGCTGGCCCGAGAGCGCATCGAGTACCTCCTCGACGACGGCTCGTTCCACGAGCTCGACATGCTGGCCCGCCATCGTGCCCACACCAGCGGTATCGAGGAGCGTCCCTACACCGACGGTGTGATCACCGGGTGGGGCACCATCGACGGGCGCAAGGTGTTCGTCTTCTCCCAGGACTTCACCGTGTTCGGCGGCGCGCTCGGCGAGGTGTTCGCCGAGAAGATCCACAAGGTCATGGACATGGCCCTGTCGGTCGGTGCTCCGGTCATCGGCCTCAACGACGGCGCCGGGGCCCGCATCCAGGAGGGTGTCGTCTCCCTCGACAGCTACGGCGGCATCTTCTGGCGCAACGTGCAGGCGTCGGGCGTCGTCCCCCAGATCTCGGTGGTCCTCGGCCCCTGCGCCGGTGGCGCGGTCTACAGCCCGGCCATGACCGACTTCATCTTCATGGTGCGTGAGTCGTCGCACATGTTCATCACCGGCCCCGACGTGGTGAAGACCGTCACCGGCGAAGAGG
>CAZEFG010000197.1:0-5063 GCA_964511355.1 uncultured Iamiaceae bacterium | reverse complement strand
CGCTGGTGCGCTCTTACCGCACCGTTTCACCCTTACCTGTGCCCGGCGAACCGGGCCATCGGCGGTCTGTTTTCTGTGGCACTTTCCTGCGGGTCGCCCCGACTGGCTGCTAGCCAGCACTCTGCCCTGTGGAGTCCCGACCTTCCTCGACGCGCCCCGAAGGTTGCGCCGCGGTCACCCGACCGACTCACCGTCGGCTCCAGTGTGCCCGGCCCGCTACGCCGCGGCTACTCGACGATGATGGTGCCTTCCATGCCCGGGTGGTTGTTGCAGAAGTACGTGTACTCACCCGCGGTCTCGAAGGTGTAGCTGAACCCCTTGTCGGTGCGGATGGTGCCCGAGGCGACCTCGCCGTTGCCGAAGTCGTCGCTGTTGACCGTGTGAGGAGCCGACCCGTCGTTCACCCACCACACCGTGGACCCCGCGGAGGTGGTGAAGGACTCGGGGCCGAACTCGAAGTTGGTGATCGAGACATCGGTGCGCTCGGGATCGGCGATTCCACCATCGGACACAGCCAACCGGCTGTCGGCGGTGTTACCGGACGCATTGCCGCCGCCTCCTCCACCCCCGTTACCGCCTCCACAACCAGCAACTGCAATTACCAGGACACCGATTACGGCTATGGCCTGGCCCAAGCGGGCGTGACGTCGCATGTGACTCCCTCGAGCGTTCGTAGTTCCATCCCCATTTATGTCATCGCACATCGCGCGTGACGACGGTCACACTTTAGGCGCGGGGGAAGGGGTGCGTGTACCAGGTCAGAAGTCGAGGGCCGAGAGGTCCCCGTGCCAACCGGCAGCCCGCTCGACGGCTTCGTGCCAGCGGCCGCGGTCGACCGACGCTGCCGGCTCGACCCGAACCCTCGGCCGCCAGCGATCGGCGATCTCGTCGATCCCTGTGAGCAACCCCGCACCCAACTGCGCCAGGTAGCCGGCGCCGAGGGTCGTGGCCTCCCGCACTGGCGACACCTCGATCGGCCGCTGCGTGGCATCGGCCAGCGTCTGGACGAACGTGGCGTTGTCGCTCATGCCGCCATCGACGTGGAGCACCTCGATCGAGGTTCCGGAGTCGGCTTCGGCGGACTCGACCAGGTCGGCCCCTCTTGCTGCCACACCCTCGAGCACCGCCCGCACCACGTGGGCGCCGGTGGTCCCCCTGGTGATGCCGAACAATGCACCACGAGCCCCGTAATCCCAGCGCGGAGTGCCCAACCCGAGGAGGGCCGGCACATAGACCACGCCTTGGGTGTCGGGACAGGAGGCCGCGACTTCGTCTGACTCGCCGGGGTTGGAGATCAGGCCCAAGTCGTCGCAGAGCCAGTCGACGTTGGTGCCGGCCGAGAGCATGATCGCTTCGAGACCCCACCAGGTCGTGCCCCGGTGGCCCATGGTCACGATGGGGAAGGTCCCTGCGGCACTGCGCTGAGCCGACGCCGGACCATCGTCGCCCAGCCACATGTCGAGCATGCCGCCGGTACCGAAGGTGATCTTGGCCATGCCCGGTCGCACACAACCCTGACCGATCAACGATGCCTGTTGGTCGCCCAGGACGCCGGTGATGACCGGTGCTCCCGGCAGGGCGGTGGCTGGCCCGATGTGGTCGGCGGAGTCGACGATCTCGGGGAGGCAACGCTCGGGGATGTTCAGGGCTTCCAGAACCGAGGAATCCCAGTCCTGCGCGTCCCGGCGAAGCAGTCCGGTGACCGCGGCGTTGGTGCGATCGGTGACGTGCCGGGCGCCTTCGGTGAGGTTCCAGATCAACCACGAGTCGACGGTGCCAAAGCACAGATCGCGCCCACGGTCGGGGTCGGCCGCGTCGAGGAGATGGACCAGTTTGGTGGCCGACTGGTTGGGGGCCAGGCGCACCCCCTGGCCTTGCCACGCCAAGCATTCACCCACCGTCCGCAGGTCCTGCCAGCCGATCGCGGGTCCGACCGGTTCACCGGTAGCCCGATCCCAGAGCACCGTGGACGCCCGTTGGTTGGCGATACCGACGGCAGCGACGGGCCCGGATTGGGCGAGGACCTCACGGGCGAGAGCGAGGACGCGCTGGGCCATGGCCGCGGCGTCGAACTCGACCAGGCCGGCAAATGGTGTGTCGGGCACGGCCCGCTCGGAGCGTTCGATGGTTACTATGCCGTCCCGGTCGACGATGGCGGCCCGCAGCCCACTCGTCCCGACGTCGATCACCAATACCTGCACGCCCACCCCCGGGGTCAAGGCCAGTCGACCGGACCGAACCGGTCGGTCAGGCCGAGCTTGCCAGGGTTGAGTATGCCCTGGGGATCGAGCGCCGCTTTGAGCGCGTCGAGGGCTGCGTGGGCCGAGCCCAAGGCGTCAGGCAGGAACCGCGATCGGTTGAGGCCGACACCGTGGTGGTGGCTCAGCGCGCCGCCGTGGTCGAGTACCGCTCGGGTGCCCGCCTCCCAACACGCGAGGTACATGGCCTCGGCGTCGCCGTCAGGAGGACGCCCGGCGAAGGTGAAGTAGAGGCAAGCCCCGTCGGGATAGGCGTGGGACTGGTGCGCCGACGCCGCCCGTACCCCCGGCACCGCGGCGATGGCGTCGATGGCGTGCCGGTAGATGGCGTCGAGGCGGCCCCACGGGGCGGCGACCTCCATGGTGTCGACGACGAAGCCGTTGCTCACCAGGCTCTCGAGTGCCGAGACATCGTTGCGGTGTCCCCACCACTGCTCGACCAATCCGGTATCGAGCGGCACCGCCTCACCGCACTCTTGGGCGACGATCGCCATGTTGGCTGGCAAGGTGACAGGGTCGCCCTCGTCCATCACCAGCAGCACGTGGAGATCACCGGTCTGGTAGCTGCGATCGGATTCGATGGCGTCGTAGAGGCGCAGCACCGCCGGGTTGGCGCCGCGGCGCAAGATTCGGCGACAGGCAGCCATGCCTGCCTCCCAGGTGCTGAACCCATAGGCGGCGTGGGCCTCGACCTCGGGCCCGGGACGCAGGCGTAGACGGGCGCCGACGATGACGCCGAGGGTTCCCTCGGAGCCGACGAACAGCTGGGTGAGATCGGGGCCGGTCGCTGATCGAGGGGCGCCCCCGGTGGTGATCAGGGTTCCGTCGGCCAACACGACGTCGAGCCCGGCCACCAGATCCTCGATCTTGCCGTAGCGGTTCGAGAGCTGACCGGCCGAACGGCACGCCAGCCACCCGCCGACGGTCGACAGCGACATCGATTGGGGCCAGTGTCCGAGAGTGAGGCCGTGTTGAGCGCGCAGTTCGTCTTCGAGGTGATCACCGAAGGTGCCCGGCAGGACATCGACCATCAACGATTCGTCGTCGACCGAACGGATGCCGGCTAGGCCGGTCAGGTCGAGCACGACGCCGCCGTGCACCGGCACCGACGCACCGCAAACGCCGCTGCGACCGGCCGCAGGAGTCACCGGAATGCTGGCCTTGTGGCAGACCGACAGGACGTGATGCACCTCGTCGACCGACGTCGGTCGGGCCACAACCGCGGCTCGAGCGGCCACCTGGTTGTCGAGCGCCCAGATCATGGCGAGGGGCCACCAGTCACGCGACGCTTCGGCGGTGTCGGTGGGATCGACCGAGACATGGGCGCACCCGTCGCGCAACCGGTCGAGGGTTTCGTCGTGGATCCCGATCGGGTCATTCGTGAGGCGTGACCCGGCCGTGGCGGCGTCGGGCAGGGCGATCGGGGCGGTCGGCTGCCCAGGACCGGGCGCGGGGACAGCCGACGGCGAGCGGTGGAATCCTGGGTCGGTCACCGCTCCGCCTCCTGGTGATCCTGGTCGACTGCGTCCCGGAACACCTCGATCTGTCGCCCGGCCTCATCGGCGTCCCACCCCAGCACGTCGGCCATCAGGGCGGCCACCTCGTCGGCCACGGCGACGGCGGCCTCTGCATCCTTCAGCCGCAGAGGGGTCCGGCGGGTGAGCACATCGTCGAGGGTGGTCGCCATCTCGTAACGGGCGGCATAGCGAACCTCGACCCAAAGATAGGGATGGCCAGGGGCGAGCGGGCGGCCAAGATCAGGATCGGTTTCGACCATGGCGATGAGCGTTCGGGCCTCGCCTCCGTAGCGGTCGGCCAGGTGGCGCACCGCGGCGTCGTCGAGGCCCGACCGGCCAGCGCCTGCTGATCCGAGGTCTCGGATCTGCTCGAAACCCGAAGCCCCCCGAAGTCGCAGCTTCTTGGTGGGGGAGCGACGAGCACCCCGGCCTTGGAGGTGATCGCCGAGCCGGTCGATCACCACCTCGACGGTGTCGGCGGCCATCTCCCGGTAGGTGGTGAGCTTGCCCCCGGTGATCGACACCAGACCGTCGTCGTCGACGCTCACCTGGTGGCGGCGGGAAAGGTCGGCGGTTCGGCCGGTGGTGGTGGCGCGCACCAGCGGGCGCAGCCCGGCCCAGGTACCGGTGATGTCGGCCTCGGTGATCGGCCGGCCCGTGCTCTCGCCGATGGCGGCGTTTATGGCACCGAGCAGATAGGCGATGTCGTCGGCGGTGCATCGGGGATCGTCGAGGGGGCCGTCGTAGTCGGTGTCGGTGGTGCCGATGTAGGTGTGGTCACCCCACGGGACGACGAACACCGACCGTCGGTCCTTGGGCACCGGGACCACGGCGGCGACCTCATTGCGCACCAGCTCCCATGGCACCGCGATATGGACACCCTTGGCCGGGCGGATGGTGTCGGGCACCTCGGCGCGGCCGAGACCCCGGACGCTGTCGGCCCAGACCCCGGTGGCGCTGACCACCGCCGAAGCCCTGACATCGACCGTGGCACCCTCGTCGCTCCCGTCGCCGACCCGGACCTTCACCCCCGCCAGGCGGTTGGCGTCGTCGCGGAGGAAACCGATGACCTCGGTGCGGTTCACCACCACGGCTCCGTGGTCGAGCGCGGCCGTCCGGGCCACGGTCAGGGTGAGGCGGGCATCGTCGGTGGTGGCGTCGTAGTAGAGGTAGGCCCCGGCCAGGCGATCGGCGGGAAGGGTCGGCATGTAGGCGAGGGCCTCGGCGGTCGACAGGCGCTTGTGCAGCTTGCCGATGCGGGCGCCGCCGGTGAGGTCGTACATCCACA